>WQZE01000101.1 GCA_009780875.1 Bacillota bacterium
AAATTTTGGGTGGTACGATGTCGCCGACATTGTGGTCACCGCTTTTGTGATTTATGGCGTGCTGAGGTTCCTAAAAAACAACTATGCTTTGCGGCTTGTCAAGTTTTTGGTCTTGTTTGTCATTGTGTCTATTTTGTTGACAAGCAAATTGTTGGCACCCCATATGCGTCTAGTGCCCGTGCTGTTTGGCAATTTTGTGCTCATTTTGCTGGTTTGCGTATTGGTGATTTTTCCACAAGAAATCAGAAAAGGGTTGTGGAAACTGGGGAGCCCAAAAAAGTATCAGGGCGTGTATTGTACCAACTACCAATGTACGGAGCAACAATTGCGTACCACCATTGTGGAGATTGTCAAAGCGGTGCAGACCATTTCCAAACGGAACACAGGTGCTTTGTTGGTGGTGGCACCAACGCCTATGCACTCGTATATTGTGGACAGTGGCACACGGTTGGATGCTGTGGTGAGTTCTTCGTTGTTGGAGTCCATCTTTGTCACCAAAGGGCCTATGCACGATGGAGCCGTGGTCATCTATGGCAACAGAGCGGTGTCAGCGGGTTGTTTTTTGCCCTTGACACAAAGTGTGGACATTGCCAAAACGCTGGGTGCAAGACATCGGGCTGCGATGGGGGTCACTGAGAGTACGGATTCGCTTTGCATTTTGTGTAGTGAGGAGACTGGGATTATCAGTGTTGCCAAAGATGGGAAGTTGAGACAGTACTTTGATAGCAGATTGTTGACGGATGCCTTGGAGCAAGTGTTTGGGCTCAAAGGGAGTGACCAAGAACCAAGATTGTTGGCAGGGGGAGGCAACTAGATGGAAAGCAAAATAAAAATCAATAGATTGGACGAACCCAAGGTCAAAAAGCCGTCCAAATGTAAAGGTGCACTCAAAGCAATTTTTGTGTCCAATGTGGTGCTCAAATTGGTTGCCGTGGTGTTGGCAGTGGGTATTTGGGTCGTTGTGGCGGCATTGTAACTCGTGGAGAAAATAATGGATAAATGGGACAAAAGATTTTTGGATATGGCTACACATATATCAGAGTGGAGTAGTTGTATCAGGCGGCATGTGGGTGCTGTCATTGTCAAGGACAAGAGGATTTTGGCTACCGGGTACAATGGTGCGCCGAGCGGGGTCAAGAGTTGTGAAGAACGGGGCACTTGTATGAGGCAGGATTTGGGCATAGAGAGCGGCAAGAACCTAGAAATAGGTTATGCAGTGCACGCTGAGCAAAATGCAATCATTCAAGCCGCCAAGTTTGGGGTATCCGTAGAAGGGGCGGTTTTGTATTGTACGCATCAGCCTTGCACACTTTGCTCCAAAATTATCATCAATAGTGGTATCAAAAAAATCATCTATATAGAGGGTTATCCAGATGACTTTTCTAGACAAGTGCTTGCAGAGGCAAAAGTAGAACTCATCAAAGTAAGTCAGTTGAAATAAATCTACGGTCAAAAATAGGAATGTGCAAAGGTGCACAAGGGTACAGATATGCTTTGTCAAAGGTGTCAAAAAGAGCAAGCGGTCCTAAAATTGGAGCACAAGATGGGCAGTGTGTCTAGCACGCTTGTGCTGTGCAATGGTTGTGCAAACAAAATGTACGACCAACCGCAAACCAGCACAAGTCATCAACAAGCCTCCGCACGACAAGGTGGTGAGAGTGGTTTTGCTTTTGATGTCAAAATACCGCAACAAGCCTTGGCATCTTTTGTACAAATTTTTGGTGGATTGTCATCAGCCAACGGTGCTACACAAAATTTGCAAATCAAGTGCAAAGATTGTGGGACTTCGTTTGAGGATTTCAAGGGGTCGCTGTATGTAGGGTGTCCACATTGCTATGATGCTTTTGGGCAAGGGTTGATGCAGGTGTTGCAATCCGTACAAGGGAGTACGGTACACAAGTCGCTTGAATAGTGAAAGCAAAGAATTTGAAAGCAATATACGGATAGGTATAAAGGCACGCAATGGATATGCAAAACACAACCAACGATATCACCTTGTCTTGCAGGGTGCGGCTGGCACGCAATATTTTGGGTTTGCCCTTTGTGAGCAAGTTGCCCAAGGAAAAGGCTAGCGAGAATGTCAACAAAGTGTACAACGCACTCAAAAATTTTTCTTTGGGTGGACAAGCGGGTGGTAGTCAAGAATGCAACAATTTTTTGCTGTATAGAATGAGCGATATGGACTTGCTTGACACCAAAGTCTTGCAAGAAAAACGGCTCATCAGTGAGGACTTGGCACTCAACAAAGCAAGCGGGGCTGCCATCATAGATGAAAGCGAGCAAGTGAGCATTATGGTCAACGAAGAGGACCATTTGCGATTGCAATCTTTTGAGAGTGGGCTTGATTTGTACAAGGCCTATCATAGACTGTCCAAAATTGATGCGTACTTGGGCAAGGTGATAGGGTATAGCGTCAGTCCACGACTGGGTCATTTGACAAGTTGCGTGACCAATGTGGGCACGGGGATGCGTGCGGGGGCGTTGCTATTTTTGCCAGGACTGGGGATGAGTAGAACCATTGAAAAAACGATTAGCCTAGCATCCAATTTTCAAATCTCTATTAGAGGATTCTTTGGAGAGGGGTCAGAAAATGACGGGTATTTTTATCAAATATCCAATCAACGAACCTTGGGATTGACAGAGAAAGAGATTTTGGATTCTGTGACCAGTGTGATTGCACATCTTGTGCAAGCAGAGCAGAGTGCAAGACACGGGATATATTCTGCCAATCAAGTGGTGCTCAAAGACAAGGTTTTGCGTGCCTATGGGATTGTGACCAATGCATATTGTTTGAGTTCCAAAGAACTCATGGAGTACTTGGCACTTGTCAAGTTGGGGCATAGTTTGGATATACTCAGACTAGATGATGTAAAAAAACTGGACAAACTGATAGAAGAATGTCAGCCAGCACAAATCACCGCCATTGGGGACGGACTGTATGACCCCATAGAAAGGGATGTGTACAGAGCAAGATTGGTGGCAAAATCCATCAAACGAGTGGGCTAAAAAATAAGCAAAGGGAGATTATTTATGAATACAATGGGACTATTGGGTGTCGCTACCAGTACAATCATAGGCGCATTTTTGACCGTGGTGTTGTCTGCGGGCGTTGTGTTTTTGGTGCTTTTGGCGGTCGTGATGCTTGTGCGGAGTCTCCAAAGCAAAGAGGCATCCCAAGTGTCAACGAAGGAGCAAGAAGGTACCGTCAAAGAAAATGCCCTAGGAATGAATCCGGCAACGGCACTTTGTTTTATTGTTTTGCTGGGTGCGGTGGCACGGTTGCTTTTTGGTATGTTTATCAAAGGCGATTCCATTTTTTTTGCAAGAGTAGTGTATGATGCCAAGGGGATGGCTAATGGGGTGAGTTATTATCCTGGTGGCAAGCAGTTTCCACTTGCGTACTATATCTTTGGTTTTTTTGGCGGAATCTTGACGGGTGGTAGTGAGGGGATTGCAACGCAAGTTGCACTCAAATTGCCACTCATTCTTGCGGACATTGGTACCACCATCTTGCTATACAAAATAGGCAAAAAATATGAAAATGCCAAAGTGGGTTTGATTTTGGCGTTGTTATATTCTTTCAATCCACTCTTTGTTTGGTCCACAGCGATGGCAAGCAGTGTGGTGGCATTGGTGATTTTTGTCTTGTTCTTTGCTTTTTATATGCTGGTGTCAAGAAAGTATATGGCGTTTGTTGCTTTGTATTTTTGTGCGATTTTGCTTGATAGGTCGGCGTTGTTGTTTGCGGCACCTGTGGCTATGTATCTTTTGTACTTGTTTTTCAAAGGCATCAAATTGTGCAAGACAAAAGGGTTTGAAGACATTATGAATGACCCGGGGCGTGCGGTGGTTATTTATTTGCCGCTTTGTGTGCTGGGTGGATTTTTTGCCTCAATGCTTATTACACTCCCGCTGATGCCCGCTGGACAAAGAGAGGTCTTTGGCGTGTTTGGGCAAGTGTGGGAGGCAAGCATCAAGGGCAACGGGTACTTTGGGCAAAATGCACTCAATATTTTCAATCTCTTTTTGAGAAACGGTGTGCCGTTTGGCGACGCTTTCCCAAGTACGGGTGTTTTTGTTGTGTTCTTTTTGCTTGCGTTTGGGATTGCCATCATTTTGTATCTCTCCAAAAAGAACAGGGCAAACTTTGTGCTGATAGCAACTTTTGTTGCCTTGACCGTGGCGTTGTATTATATTGACAACAATGCCTTTACCGCCTTGCCCGCCATTGCCTTGTTGTTGCTTTGCTATGTGCTTATCAAAGACAAGAGATTGTTGGTTTGCTTTGGACTCTTTTGCTTGGTGTTTTTTGTCAATGGAATAGCGTCCCAAATACACTCCGACAGTTTTTCAAAAACGACGGGCAATGGACTTTTGGATTACCAAGTGGAGGGCGGTGCCCTTGTGTTGTCCATCCTATGTACGATTGTTGCTTTGGTTGTGCACATTTATCTTGTCGTGGTGACGCTTGATATTTGTATGTCCAACCGTGTCAAAGAACTCACCAAGGATAGTACAGCAACCGCAGGGCAATGCTTGAAGTCTTTGTTTAGCAACAAGTGAGTTTGGCAAGCAGTTTTGGTTGATGGTAGCAAAAGAAAAACACGAGGGAATGAGCAAATGTTGGCAAAAATAAAGAGTTTTGGATTGCAAGGAATCAAAGGTTTTTTGGTGGATATTGAAATAGATATCAACAACGGCTTGCCTAGTATTGAGATGGTGGGGCTCCCAGATGCCGCCATCAAAGAAAGCAAGGAGCGGATACGGAGTGCTATCAAAAACAGCAAATACAAATTTAGCCCTAGCAAAATCACCATCAATCTTGCGCCGGCGGACACCAAAAAAGAGGGTGCCGTATACGATTTGCCCATCGCCATTGGCGTGCTGGTTGCAACGGGGCAAATTGACATAGGGGAGCACAAAGATACGATTATGCTTGGAGAACTCAGCCTTGATGGTCATTTGCGTCCCATCAAAGGTGTGCTGCCCGCTTTGATTGAGGCAAGAGCCAAGGGGCATACCAGGTTTTTTGTGC
>WQZE01000102.1 GCA_009780875.1 Bacillota bacterium
AAATGCTTGCATTTTGTAGGATATTGTGGTATAATAAGAGAGTTGTAATTTTTTGCAATGCAAATTTTTGATTGTATCAATTTGTGGCGGTGTAGCTCAGTGGCAGAGCATTCGGTTCATACCCGACAGGTCGGTAGTTCAACTCTACTCGCCGCTACCATTTGCCTTTTTTCAAACGGTCTTTCAAAAGATGGTCTGAGATTTTGCAAAACTGATAGAGACAAGGCCCCATGGTCAAGCGGTCAAGACATCGCCCTTTCACGGCGGTAACAAGGGTTCGATTCCCTTTGGGGTCACCAAGCAAAAACAACCGAGAGGTTGTTTTTTTTGTTTGCCAAGGTTTTTGGGCGTGGCAACAATAGACCTATTTGGATTGTACGGACAATTCAAAACAAGTGTGCATACAAACCAATTTTGTTTGACAAAAGTAGGGCAAGTGTGGTATAATTTTGGAATATGAAGTATACGATAGAAAAGAAAAGTCCAATTTGTAAAATTATCTTTGAGTTGACCGTTGCTGAGTGGGAGACCGCACTAGAAGGGGCGTACCAAAAAACCAAGATGCAGTATGTGGTGAATGGGTTTAGACCAGGTTGTGCACCACGCAAAACGATTGAGGCAAAGTTTGGTGCAAGCACTTTTGTAGAAGATGCTTTTGATGTGGCTTTTCCTATACACTATGCAAAGGCACTGTCTGAGAACAAAGATATTGAGCCCGTTGAAACGCCTAGGCTAGAAGTGACCGATATTTCAGCCCAAGGGGTCAAATTTGCCGCAGAGTTTTATGTCAAGCCAAGCGTGACACTGGGGCAGTACAAAGGGCTCAAAATTGAGAGTGCCAAAACTGAGGTCACAGACCAAGACATAGAGAACGAACTCAAAACGGCACAAGAGAGGGCATCTCGCAAAGTGGTTGTGCAGACCCCTATCAAAAAAGGAGACTTTGTCAACCTTGACTACAAGGGTTTGCTTGTGGGTGTTGCTTTTGCGGGCGGCACGGCACAAAATCAAGAATTGGAGATTGGTAGCAATACTTTTATTCCAGGATTTGAGGAGCAGTTGATTGGATTGATGGCGGGTGAGGAGAAACCCATCAATGTGACTTTTCCTACCGACTATCACTCTGAGCATCTTGCCGGCAAAGCGGTTGTTTTTGAATGCAAGATAAATGCCGTAATGGAAAAAAAGACTCCAAAATTGGATGATGAATTGGCAAAAGATGTGTCCTCGTTTGATACCTTGGCTGCTTACAAAAAAGACATCAAAGAAAAACTTGAAAAAGCAAATCAAGCCAATATGGAAAACGCCAATGTCAACAAACTTTTGGAGACCATTACAGGTAGTACCGTGGTGGATATCCCTCAATGTATGATAGAGGAGCAAGTAGACCAATATATTCACGAATTTGAGCACCGTGTGGCACAAAGCGGACTCAAACTTGCGGACTATCTCAAATACACTGGCACCGATATGAAAGGCTTGCGTGAAATGCGTACAGAGGATGCCAACAAAACGGTCAAATTGCGTCTAGCCCTAGAAAAAATTGTGGACAACGAAAAACTTGAACCGCAAAAAGAGGAAGTGGACGAAAAACTCAAAAAGAGAGCCGAGATGAGAAAGGTGTCTTTTGAGGAGTACAAAAAAGGCGTGCAACAACAAGAGGTTGCCTTTGTGGTCAACGAACTCATTATGGACAAATTGATAGCGTGGCTCAAAGCCAACAATCAGTTTGTAGGTGGTGGCAAGCCAACAAGCAAAGCAAGTGACAAAGCAAATGCGTCCAAAGAGACTGCACCCAAAGCCCAACAAACAACAGCCACCAAAGAGGCAGTCCCCAAAGCGGCCAAGACGGCAACTGCCAAAGAACCCAAGCCGGCTGCCAAAAAACCAGCGACCACCAAAAAATAATGTGTCAAGAGTAATAAGACCGGTGTGTATTGGAGATAATTGATTTATGAACAAACAAGATATTTTTGGCAAAGTGCAAAACACGCTTGTACCAATGGTGGTGGAACAAACCAATAGAGGGGAGCGTTCTTATGATATTTATAGTAGACTGCTAGAAGACCGCATTATTTTTTTGAATGGTGAGGTCAATGATGTGTCTGCAAACTTGGTGATTTCGCAATTGATATATCTAGAAGGCAAAGATAGCAACAAAGACATTTTGTTGTATATCAACAGCCCCGGCGGCTCTGTGTCTGCGGGTATGGGTATTTATGATACGATGCACTATATCAAACCGGATGTCAACACCATTTGCGTTGGGTTGGCTGCAAGTATGGGTGCGTTTTTGTTGGCTGGCGGTGCCAAAGGCAAAAGAGCCTGCTTGCCAAATAGCGAGGTGATGATTCACCAACCTTTGGGTGGAGCACAGGGGCAAGCCAGTGATATTGCCATCGTTGCAGAGCACATTCTCAAAACCAAAAAACGCCTCAACAAACTTTTGTCAGAAAACACGGGTCAAACGCTTGACCGCATTGAAAAAGATGTGGACAGAGACTACTATATGAGTGCCCAAGAAGCCCTCAAATACGGTTTGATAGACAAGATATACTCCAAAAGAGACTAGATTTATTTTCATTGCTTATTTTCCCTAGTGCTGTTGCATTCGTTGCATAACAAAACAATGATTGTCTTTTTGTGACAGCACGCATACGCACAATTAACTCAGTGGGAGAGTGTCTCCTTGACGTGGAGAGAGCCAGGGGTTCGAATCCCTTATTGTGCACCAAACCAAAACACCACTACCTATTGTGTTTTTACTGTTTGAACACAATAGATAGTGGTGTTTTTGCAATGGGAAATTTAATTCCAGGCAATCACCCCAAACTTGCGGCGTGGGGATACATACAGAAAATTCATAGTGTATTGTTTTGTTGTGTGTTTAAGGGTATAATGAATGATAGATGCGACAAATATAGGTGAGGATGCATTTTCAGTAGAGTTTTATAATCGTGTAAATAGATTATACAAACAATTAAAGTCTTGTGATCATGCGTTAATGAATACTGAAAGTGTAATTGACGATGACAATGAAAAGATTTACTCAGCATATTTGTTTAGTATCTCATCTTATGGGTTAAGTTTTATTAGCAATATATATATGAGCAAATATCTTTCTGTGATTGCTATGATGGATATTAGATGCTTGATAGAGAATATAGCACTTTACTATCATTTTTTAAATGGAGAGATAGATAAAGATGGTATAGCATTGTTCAAGTTGCAACCGTATTTGTTAGAGTATAAGATTTATAAAAAATATAAATGCTTTGACTTTATGTTTCCAAATGATATGAAACAAAAGTACCTTGAAGCAAAGAAAAACTATAAAGGAAAGTTGACACTAGATGCACAAACTCTTGCAAAACTACTAAAATCACAAATACCTTTTGTCGGAGAAAGGGAAACATTTAGTGGAATTATAGAAAAAACGCTTAGTAAAACGGCGGACAACTTATATCGGCAACTATCTATTCTAATACACCCCCACGATGGTCGGTCGTTGTTTGAGCGTAGGCTTTGTGAAGAGGGTATAGAAAACAATCCGTTTGTGTTGTTTGCGTTGGAAAAACTAGAAATAATTTTTGAAGGTCTTCCAAAAGGAAATGAAATACAATTTGGGCTGGATGAAGAGCGGTTACATTATTTAGAATTGTCAAATGCGTACATCATGCAAGGCATTATAGAGAAACTCAATGAGTTAATTAAAGACATAGTGGTTGTTGCACATAATAAAGGGCTCCTATGCTTAGCAAGTCTTCTGCATAAAATAAGAGACATAAATTGGAATTATTTTTGGTATGCTGTGTTTGGTTATACTGAGCAGGGTATCATTAAGTGGAAAGTGGTTGTAGAGCATTTTGCAATGATTGATTATTTTCTGGATAATCCATACTATTTGGGAGAAAATAGGTTGGGTTATTGGCATACTGATATTGTCAATCAAAATATATATGGACAAGATATTTCAATGGACTATAAAAACAAGTGTTATGAAGAATATCAACGGCTAAGCAATGGTGGTGCAAGTAGGGGAATTTTTGACAAACAGTTTGGAGAGACGCTTGGATTTTTAGTGGATAAGGCTGGAAATGTGCCATCAATAAATCAACTAGCAAAAGGATTCTTGGATAAAGTATCTAAGGTGATTGATGGCGGAATAAAAAAAGTTGTTATGCCTACATTAGATGCCGTGAATTGTCAGCAAGAATTGGAAGGGTTAAAGTCAAGTCTAGCATTTGGAGAAATGGAAACAAGGGAACTTCCGCTCAACAAATATTTGCGGATGTTGTATGAAGAAAGTCAAATAATGTCTCACGCAACAGGGTATTTGTATTTTGCAAATACTGGTGTATGGATGGAGGGAATGGGTTTGGGTCACTATATTTGTTTATTTACGCAATATATTTTTGGTAGATTGTTGGAGTTGTTTAACACGGCAGAAATGAAAACTAAGTTGAATGGCAAAACATTTGTAAATCTCGTTAGGAATAGATTGCGAGATTTTGTGCAATTGTCCGATTTATATCGTGATAAGTTAAAGCAGCCAAAAGAATGGAAACCGAATTTATAGAGTGTTGAACATATGTATTTCATAGAACAGGTTGTTTGATAGGCTACGCAAATGATTAGGGTTGTTTGTTAAAAGCATCCCCCTTGTGCCGTAAGCACAAGGGGGAGATGTCAAATATTCTCATTGAGTTCTTTGAGTTTTTGGTGATAGACATCCAGTTCAATAAAGCCTTGTTCGTAGTAGTGTTTGAGGCGTTTGTAGCGGGCTAGGTATTGGGCTTTGACTGGGTCGGTGGTTTCGTTGGGGGTGGTGGCTGGGGTGGTTTGTGGGTTGAGGGGTTTGGGTGGGGCTTTGGGTTGTATGTTTTGGGGTGGTGTGCTTGCTTGCAAAATGTCGTGAAGTGTGGGGGTTGGAGCAACAAATTGTAAGCGAGGGCGTATGGTCAATTTTTTGGGCATTGCAAAGACCGCTGTCACAAAGTTGACGCACGCCAACACCAAAAGTA
>WQZE01000103.1 GCA_009780875.1 Bacillota bacterium
ACTTTGCCCCAAATAGTCAACCATTTTTTGCTTACTTTTGTATTCTACACACCATCCCCCATTCACACATTCCCGCCTTGTACACAAACCCCCTCAAATCGTGGTGGATTGGCTTGACAAAAAGCAAGCACCTTGCCCATCCCCGGCTTTTGCAACCAATATCCTTGGATGTGCTGTCTCTCACGCACCTTGCATTATAATAGAAAAAGCGTCTGACAAATTTTGTATATGATTGTCAACTGTTTTTTGTTATTTCTGCTTATTCTAACTATTTTATTTTCTCTCTTTCCCACCCGCCCAATCCTTGACGACACTTGGGGATCAGGCGTGTTTGGTTAATATTCTATTTAAACATTCATTCCCGTTGTCACACAGCCTCGCAGCCCATTCCCCAATCACACAAAAAGAACGCACCCCATAGGCAAGTTGTGTTTTTGGCCCAGTCAATTTGTTTGCTAGCACCCGCCTTATTGCCCCAAATGGAGACTCTTGCAAGCAATATTTATCACAGGCACCTATCACACAAACAACAATGACATATCCAATACCCCTTTTTGCACATCCAATGCGTGGTATCCAATCACCACTTGCAAGTTCTTATTTTTGAGTGTGTCCTGCCCGTTTGACAGAATCAAAAAGTGTGCAGACTCTATGACCAAAGTTACCGTTTGCTTGTCATAATCCACCCTGATACTGCTTTGATTGACAGACTCATAAAATTGCCCCATCTCCACAAAGTCACTCTCCACAACGGTCTTGCTTTCATCTTCCTCGGCAAATGCCCAAACCATCTCCGACACCAAATGATTAGGGAAAAACGGCGTATACACCACTATCACCCCAGGATCCTTGCACTCCTGCCAAATCAACTGAGTAAAGTTGCTCGTTTTATAATACACCTCGCCACCCGCACCTTTTTGCTCCACAATGCCCCAATAACTCTTTGCCCCATCTTGCACCCTTGCAACACATAGCACCCTTCCCTCATAGTTGTCAAAAATAGTAGCCTCATAACCCGCCGCCACTAAAGAATCCTTTTGTTCTTCCAAAGACAATTTTGACAAAAAATCCGTGTCAAACTTGTATGGCCTCCACGCATAAGGCAACTCCAACACATCCCTACCAAAATACTCCTTAATCCGCCCATCAAAATGCGTTGTGTCACCAAGTGGAAACTGGCACCCAACCAAACCCAGCACGCAGAGGCACACAGCCAATGAAACCAACACTCCTTTCATAATTACACGCATTTTAACCATCTAACCCACCTTAACCCCATATTTTCTGTCACCCAATACCAAATTGCTTTCCATCCATACCGTATTATTTGGATTACTCAATCCTGTATTTCCCAACATTTGCCCTTTCCATCCAGGCACAACATTGCTATACAACCACTTTACCCCAAACCCTATCAATAGTTTCAACATATCTGATACAATCGGTCTCACACCCAAATAAGCAACAAGCACACTATATTCTCCCTTTGTCAACTTATCCAAAATGATTCTCACCTTTTCTATCTCGGCACTACCTGTCCCCTCTTTGCCAAAGAAAGCCTGTATTTGCTCAGCATTATATACCGTCTGCAAATATCCCAGCAAAGCCTCTGTACTATATAATACATTCAAGTTGTTTGCCATCACTTCAAGTGCGGTAACCATAAAAATAGAAACTGCTATTTGCAAAGAAAAATAATATCCTACGGGCACATTCACAAATACAATCTTTTTGGTTCTAACATAAAAATCATTCGTGCCACCTATGATTGTTTTTCCCACAAGACCATCTACCGAATCATAATTCCCATCCTCATCAATGCACAGCATCCTTTGCTCAACCATTCCATTGATGATTTCAATCTGTTTTGCATACGCTTGCAAATCCAACAAATCTTGCTCATCAATCCCGCTTGTCCTCAACTTATTGGACAAGTCAAGCGACACCGTGCCATTGTCATTTTGCACAAAAAAGTCAATGTATTTCTCTGCTAGTTGTTCAAAGTCTTGTGATACCTGCACCTCTTGCACAGGCACACTCTCCACTCGTTTGCTTTTGAGCACTTGCTGCAACCCAAAACTCATACAAAAAATAAAACAAAGCGATAGCGACGCCACTGCCACCCACCGCTTCTTTGTTATTCTTGCAATCCATTGCTTGCTTGTGCGTTTTGCACTTTCTACACCCGTTGCACTGTTCACACTTTTCATACAATTTGTTCCCCTAAAATTATTTTTTTGAAGTCACAAATTTACAAGAACACTCCATCACCCAAGCACCCATCACCACAAGGCGTATGCAATCTCTCCATTGAGTTGCACCGCAATCACCATCATCCAATCTCACCTATGTATACCCCTAGACCCAACAGATACAAGCACACACAAGCAATCAAGTAACTTGTTTCTATAATATTATTATACTACTTTTGCATATGCTTGTCAAGCACATTTGGTTGATATTTTGCTTATTCTAAATATTTTATTTTCTCTCTTTACCATTTCCCATCCACCCAATCATTGGTGACACTTGGGATTCAAGTGTTTTTTGTTATTTCCCCATATTCAACGATTCATCCTTGTACTACACGCATCCCCACTATCTCTACACCCGCAAATTATTTTCATTCTTCAATCTTTTTATCACCTCCTACAAAAACCGACCATTCACCCCTTTTCTATCCAGTAACTATTGGATTCCTCGCCTTCCACAAAATGAATCTTTATTTTTCCCAAATAGACACCAAGTGCCCCGTGCAACTTGCTGTTCTTGCCCATCGTCGCACTTTTGCGAGTGCACTCAAATACAATGGTTTTGTTTTCATTGTCTATCACAAAATTGTCTTTGCCAGTATCTTCATAAAATTTGGCAAACTCCTCCCACGATAGGTACAATCGGACATTTTGGGGAGGGTTCCCTTGCCCATTCCAAGCACTACTAAATTGGGCTGCCATCGTCGGTGCAAAATACACAGCGTCTTGTCCGCCAAATCGTGCAACCGCAACACAGTTTCTACATATAAGAATAGTTGGGTGCCATAGACCTAAAATGCTCTACAATCACAAAATATGCCTTGTACTGCACGCCACCTACAAGATGGGGCACACTGACCAACACGCTCCCCTGACTACTTTGAGGCCCTCATCCACAGGAATCATCCTACAAAATCCAAGGATATACGACGGTCTCAACTCCATCCTTTTGCCCCAAACTATCCGCCATCTCTTGCACAGTCAGTTCACTTTCAAAGAAAAGCGTATTGGGCGTCTTACTCCCCAAATTGTTGCGGGCAAAATTCAAATCTCCCAGTTCTATCTTGGACTCATAACCCACCCACAACCAAGACAAATCCAACAATAAATACTAGCATAGTGAAACTACCAAGCCTGCCAAAACGACGCAAAAATATTTTATTCATACCCACCTCAATAGTACACGGCAAAGCCTATGACCGAAAACCAATTGGCCCTATTGTCGCGAACATAGCCCTAAAATGGAAAATTCAGAAATCCATATTTCCTATCATTCTTTTGATTCTCTCTTTTTACTTCTACGCCTGAGCGGTCTAGCAACGCACTCATACAAGAGTGGTGGCACACAAAGTACAAGCAATGCACCTACCAAATAAAAATCGTGTACAGACCTATTGCCAACCACAACGCCACCGCCACCCATATCCAAAAACATAAAGATGGCAAGCAACAAAAGCGAAAGTGCAAAAATCACAACCCCCAATACAGACATTCTCTCCACCCATTTACTCACCCTAAATTTGGCACACGCTGCAAGCACAAGTGCAAGCAAGTCTACAAACATACACACCAAGCAACTCACACCTACCCAAACCATTCCAGCCCACGCACCATTCAACTCTCCGTCCGATTGCACGACTGGTTGCCCACCATACACCACCCACGCTACCAACGCAAAAACCGCATATCCAGCCAACCAAACGGAGAACACTATCCAAGCCAAGTGTCTCCTTTCTGTTGCCCCCAATTTTTTGCTCACCTCGTTTTTTTCATTGCCAAGCATTCGCACCTCACAACTGCCCAATAATCAGCCCAGTAATAAGCGTAGTGATATTCATTTTGATGTCTTTATTAAAGAATACAGCCCATCCCGAAGTCTCAAATATTTTCCACTCAAACCATTTGTAATAATTATCATTGACCCCAATACTAGAAAAATAATTAGCAAAAGCAGGTTGCACTCTACTATACACAAGAGACCCAATCACCGCCCCAATAGCCACGCCAATAATGGTTCCCACAACAGGGATAGCACTCATAAATGCGGTAAAAGCAGGCACTATGATGGCTATCAAACCTGCCAATCCCCCCAACACTATGATATTATACACCTTGGCAGCAGCAGCCCCCAACAAGATAGACTTGCTAATTTCCGCACTAATACTAAAGCTAACATGTCCCCTAGTGCTTACCTCACTCTCTTCAAACACTATCCCAAGATTTGCACACACTTCTTCCATACTGTTGGCCATTTGTGAAAACTCAAATTCTTCAAAGTATGACAACAAGTACTCTGCAATATCCATAGCACCCACATTCTTATCCAACAAGCCAAACAATCCCTCAAAAAATTGGTCATCATATTTGCTAAGCAACTCTTGCGACTGTTTGTTTAAACTCTTCCTATCCCTAGGAACTTGTTGCCACGCTTGTTGCATCTGTTGCTTGATGACATCATAAGCAACTTTTCGTGTCTCCAATTCTGTTTGAACATCTGTTTGAACACGAGACTCCAATCCCACTGAATCGTATTTTGTTTTCATTGCCTGTTGCAACCCAAAACTCATACAAAAAACAAAACAAAGCGATAGCGACACCACTGCCACCCACCGCTTTTTGGTCATTCTTGCAATCCATTGCTTGCTTGTGCTTTTTGCACTTTCTACACCTTGTGTACTCTTTACGATTTCTTTCATAATTTGTTCTCCTAAAATTATTTTTTTGAAGTCACAAATTTACAAGAACACTCCATCACCCAAGCAC
>WQZE01000104.1 GCA_009780875.1 Bacillota bacterium
GATACCTTGATACCTTGATACCTTGATACCTTGATACCTTGATACCTTGATACCTTGATATGCATTTTTTTAGGCAAATGGTCGGTACAAGTGGGGTGGTTGCTGCCAGAGTGTAGGGCGACAAGACTTGCTTGCGTACGACAATTGGTCAATTTTGGGTTTTCGGTGTGATTGCAAGCATAGCGGAGACAAAGGACTCGCCAGTGTACATAGCGAGTTTTGCAAAAAACCAAGTTGTCTTTGAGGGTGTAGTGATAGGCGTTGAGAGTGAGAGGGTCAAGCAAAAGTGGCAAGGTCTCCAAACAAGGAGATAGTATGGCAAAGAAAATTTTGAGCAAAAAATTGCTTGTAGCACTGATGGCAACCGTGGTTTGTCTTGGTGCATTTTTTGGTTGGGCGACAACGCAAAAGTCGGTGGCACAAGCAAGTGCAAGCGTACCACAACCAACGGTCGCAGTGCAAAGCGTAGACCTCAATGAAATGTTGGTGGATACACTCAGCAGTGAGGACTTGATGCGTGGTGGGAGCGGAGATTTTGTAAGGTCCGTACACATTCACGACGGAAGTATACAAGACCAGTATTATACCATCAATTTTAGAGTATGGATACAGTGGCATGGGGGAGTTTTTGATAGGAATTATATTGAGAAAATTGAGTCAAGGGGATGGACAAATGCCAATGACAAAGACCCATTGCCGAGCAATTTTTCAATAAATGGTACAGTAGACAAGTCGGGCGATGAGGGAGTGATGGTTATCCGAGCGTCAAGGAATGGGGTGGAGTCTAGTGTTCGTAGGGCGTCTGTTTGGTATGTTCCAACAAATAAAAGCCCAGAAGAAAAGAGTGTAAGTGGTAGTGATATTTATTGGTAAGAGTCCTAAACACAGTGACCCTATCACTGAGAAATACCGTAGTGATAGGGTTGCTGCTTTTTGTAATCAAGAGATGGAGTGGTTTGCCAAGAGTAGGTCGCTCAAAAAGAATGTTGGAGAATAATGCAAAATAAAAACATCCAATGGATGTTTGGAGAGAGATATGGTACAAATCAAAGGTGTCAAAAAGACCTATGATAGGGGCTTGCCCAAAGAGAGCAAGGCACTCAAAGGTATTGACTTGGAGTTTGGGGATGTCGGCTTTGTGGGGATTGTTGGCAAGTCAGGGTGTGGCAAAACTACGCTTCTCAACTGTTTGGCTGGATTGGACGGAGTGGATTGTGGACAGGTGATGGTGGGTGGCAAGGACATTGTCAAGTTTTCCAAAAAAGAATTGGATGAGTATCGCAACCAAGAGATTGCCGTTGTTTTTCAAGAGTTCTATTGTATGGATGACTTGACGGTCGCACAAAATATCAACTTGGCACGGTTTATTCAAGGCAAGCAGGCAGACAATGATTTGTTGGATAGAGTGCTTGAAAGCGTGGGGATTGCGGAGTACGCTCACCGCAAACTGACAGAGTTGAGCGGAGGACAAAAACAAAGGGTCGCCATTGCAAGAGCCTTGGTCAAAGATGCCAAAGTGATTTTGTGTGATGAGCCCACCGGCAATTTGGATGAGCAAACCGCCAAACAAATCTTTGGCTTGCTCCAAAGCATTGCCAAGGATAGATTGGTCATCGTGGTGTCTCACGACAAAGAAAACACGCAAGAGTACTGCGACCGTGTGGTGACCATTGCCGAGGGGCTTGTAGAGAGCGACATTGCCAAAAGCATAGAGACAGTGCAGGCGGGAGTAGATGCACAGAGTGCATCCAAAAGTACAATCCAAGAGGACAAAGCAGAAAGCAATGCTACAAACAATGCACAAAAACATCGTGGAAAAATGTCGGTAGGATTGAGACTCAAAACGGGTATGGGATGGATGACTGCCAAAAAAGTGCGGCTCGTGATGTCCGTTTTGTTGCCATCCGTGATGTTGGGCGTATTTTTGATGACCTTTGCATTTTGGTCCTTTTCTCCTCTCAAAAAGGAACTGCAATTGACCTATGATTTGGGTGCTCGGGCGGTAGAAGTACAAAGGCGATTTTATCAAGAGCCCAATAGTCCGGCCTATGATGACCGATTTGGGGACTATGAAAAAGAGGATTTTGCAAAGACGCATATCATTCAAACAACTTATCAAGATGATCGTTTTGCAAGCGTGAGTGTCAACTTTGGAGTATATCGTGGTGGGCTGGCAGATGATTGGGCAAATACAAATGGGTCTCGTATGATGGAGATTGAAAGTGACCAAATGGCACAAGAATTTGGGTTGACGGTTGTGGAGGGCAGGTTGCCACAAGCCAGTATGGAATATGATGAGGTTGCTATCACGGATTTTATGTATTACGCCAAGTTTGAGGGTGCAAAGTGGAAAAATGCCCAAGAGAAAGAAATCACCATAGACTCACCCCAAGTATTGTTTGAAAATGAGATCATACAATACTACAAAAACAAAGAAGAATCACCTGATTTGTTGCCCATCAAGGTGGTGGGGGTTGTGAATACGGGTTATAACCTTGAAGATTTTTACAATCACAATTTGTATCAATTGGATGGAACTCGTCAATACAATAAGTACGGTGGGCGTGAAATGTCCTTGCAAAATACGATAGCCAATGTGATGATTTTGGGAAAAGGAAACGGATGGATAGACCAAATTGCCCCAGAACTGGATGCATTGGATTTGTATAGCACGACAAGAGAGATGGTTGCACTCAAAGGGGATTATCGCCAAGACAAGGTTTTGTTTGGTGACAAAGAGTTCTTGGGGTTTAGGCATAATTATACGCCCTATACGCCTTTGAGTGATGGTTTTAGATCGGTCTATGATGTGGTGGATTTTGCTGGCAAGGCGGGACTTTGGGTGTCTTTGGGGGCAGCGGTTTTCTCTTTGCTTTTGATAATGAACTTTATGTTGGCTATTGTGGACAACAACCGCAAAAAAGTGGGGATTATGTGTGCCTTGGGTATACGCCGAAAAGACCTTGATGGTATCTTTTTGTTTGGATGTGGTTTTGTGGGATTGATTGTGGTAGGAGCAGCCGTCGGGTTTGGAGCCATCTTTTTGTCGCTTTGGAATCAGTTGCTCACCTTGGATGTCTTTGTGATTACCGGACTTTCGCTTTTGGTCACAGCCGGCATTGCCTTGGGTGGGATGGCTCTAATGACGCTTGCACCACTCAAAAAATTGATAAGAAAGCGTACCATTGATATCATCAAAAAAGCGGTCTAAGTGCTTTGCAGGGGATTTATCAAGTGGAAGACAAAAAAGCATACTCACAAAGAGTATGCTTTTTTTTGATGGTAGGGTTGCAATGTGTGCGGTGCTTTGTGGTTTGCTGTGGCAAAGGTTTGGAGTGCTTGCGAGTGGTATATATTTTGATAGTGGAGTATTCCTGCTGGGGCGGTGCACTTGATTTGTAGTTTGTGCTCTTGCAAAAGGTAGGCATTTGGAGGGTGTGTCATACTTTGCGGTTGGGTGGGGCAAAATAAGATTGTGAAGTATTGTATTTTTGTACTATGTATTTGTATGTGTTTTGGGTTTGGGTGCAGGAGAGTGGACCCAAATGCTGTGATGCAACCACCCATTGCGGGTCCAAATGTAGGGGGCGTTGTGCCGCAAGGGATGGGTGGTGCGGTCACGCAGGGCGGAGTAGGACTGGGTAGTGCGATGGGCGGGCAAGTGGGTGTGCCACCTGTGGTGGTTGCACCACAGGGAGCAGGGATGGGCGTGACCAATGGTGCAGGGGTTTTGCCAAATGGTATTGGTGGTATGGGTGCAGGTGTAGGCAACGGGTTGGGTAATGGCGTTGGTGTAGGTATGAGTGCAAACAATGGAATGGGCGGCACGGTGCCAAACGGTGTGAGTGGTATGGGTGCTACCAACGGCTTGGGTGGCGTTGGGGGAGCGGATTTGCTTGCTGGGATGGGGCGATATGACCAGTATTTTTTGGTGAGGTATTTTGGTCATTTTTCCGTCGTGGGGATGAAAAAGGGCACACGAGTGGATGTGCTCAATATCACGCAGAGAGTGTTTGAAAGGTTGACATTTGTGTTTGCCTTTTTGGGAGCGGGCAATCAAATTGCCTATGATTTTAGGAGTGCCACCGTGGAGCGGATTGCACCGGGTCAGTCACAAAGTTTTTTTGTACCGTTTGGCTTGGGTGCCAATAGAGTGGTGCTTGTGGATGTGATTGGGTTGGTGATGTAGGGGTTTGGATGACTTTGTCCGTTGGGCAGATGGGCACGGGTGCATATCATTTGGATTGGCTGAGTGGGATGTTTTTGAGTGTTTAAATGAAAAATACTGCACGGATGCGTGCACTTTTGGTTGTCAGAGTGGGTTTATGGCTTGTGTACACAAGTGCCAAACAAAACCCAATGTACATAGGGCACAAAATTTGCTTGTCAAAAAAATGGTTGTGTGGTATACTATTAGTGGTAAATTTTGGGATTTTGCAATCACAAATCAAAAAGTGATGTGGTGTGGTTGCAAAGGAGTTGCAGATGCTTGATGCCAAGTTTGTGGTTGACAACAAAGACGCCCTCCAAAAAAGGATGGGTACAAGGGCTAGCCTTGCAGATTTTGACAAGGTGGTCTCCTTGTATACAACACGCAATGCGTTGATTGGGACCGTAGAAACCAAAAAATCGGAACTCAACAAGATGAGTGCACAAATTGCTTTGCTCGTCAAAGACAAGAGCAAAAAATCTGAGGCGGAAAAAATCAAAGAGCAGGTCAAGCAAGGCAAAGAGCAAATCAAAGAGAGCGAGACACAGTTGGAGAGCGTGGCGGAGGAACTCAAAAACCTTTTGCTCAGCATCCCCAATGTGCCCAACGAGAGCGTGCCACAAGGAATGGATGAGAGCCAAAACCGTGTAGAGCGAGTGGTGGGCAGTGTCAAAAAGATGGGGTTTGAACCCGTGGCGCACTGGGACTTGGGTGCCAAGTTGGGGGGGCTTGACCCTGAGCGAGCCGCCAAAGTTACGGGGGCA
>WQZE01000105.1 GCA_009780875.1 Bacillota bacterium
AAAAAACCGAGACTTGCAGCCAAAAGTGTGGGGGTGGATGAGGATAATTTTTTGAGCATACAACTTTTTGAGAATTTCAAAAAGTTTAGGGATTCGTGTGAAAAGTCCTTGCAAAAGGTGGAGCAAGCAAGGGTGGATAGTGCCTTGACCGCACCTTTTGCCCAAGTGATTGTGGACCTCGTGCAAGAGGCGACCAAGAGATATCAATACAAAAAGCAACGGTATGCCAAACTAGACTTTGCAGATATTGAGCACACAATGCTCAAAGTGTTGGACGACCCCGTGGCGGTCTCATTATTAAGGGAGCAAATCACACATATTTTTGTGGACGAATACCAAGATATCAATCCCTTGCAAGACACCATCATCTCCAAACTGGCACAAAATGCACAAAGTTTTTTTGTGGGCGATGTCAAACAAAGCATTTATGGGTTTAGGATGTGTGACCCAAAATACTTTGTGCAAAAGCAACAGGATGACAGGCTTTGCAAAATAAACCTCAATGGCAACTTTCGCAGTAGTGCGCCCATTTTGCAGTTTGTCAATCGTATTTTTGAGGGCAGTATGACCGCCCAATATGGCGGGGTGGACTATTTGGAGACCTCTATGTTGCAAGGAGATAGACCGAGCGACATTGAGGTGCCTATCTATTTGGCTAGGATTGAGCCCACGCCCAAAGGCAAAGAAAAAACCACCTATGCGTTGTATGACCCGCTCAATCATCCATTGTCTCTACAAAGTGACCAGAGCAATGTGTCGGCGGAGATTGCCGCCGTGACCAAGCACATTGCAAACTTGCACAACCAACAAGGCGTCGCCAAAAAGGATATTGCGGTGCTTGTGCGTAGTCGTGGAGCGTTTGCATACGGATTGCAAAAAGCCCTTTTGGAAAGTGGTATCAGTGCCTTTGTGGGCAAAGAAAGGGGCGTGATGGAGAGTGAGGAGTGTGCCGCTCTGTTTGCCTATTTGTCATTGGTGGATTATCCTTATGATGATATTGCCCTTGCAAGTGTGTTGATGTCTGGGTTTTATGGTTTGCAAAGTAGTGATTTGGAGCAAGTCAAGGCGTTTTCGATATTGCAAAGTGTGCCCAAAACCTCCTCAAAATCGCAAATGGACAAAGGGAGCAACAGGACAAAGCCTTTTTATGACTTGTGCAAAGAGTTTTTGGAGGCGTACAAAGCGGTAGAAACCGATCAAGAAAAGCAAGTGTTGGTGCAAAAGTTGTCAGAGTTTTTTGCGTGTATGGAGATTTTTGTCAAGTATCAATACACACACACAGTGCAAGAACTTGCGGGCAAGATTGTCTCACAGCACGATTATTTTTCTTATCTATTGAGTACACCAGGCGGTGAGTCCAAGGCGGATGGGTTGTATGACTTTTTGTGTGCGTTGGGGAGCGACCCGCACAATTTGTGTTTGTCAAAGTATTTGTTTTTTACCAAAAGAAACCCGAAGAGCATCAAGGAGAGTGGCACGGATGACACCGTTCAAATCATCACAGTACACGCAAGCAAGGGGCTTGAATATGATTATTTGATGGTGGCAGATTTGGCAAAAAAGTTCAATGTACAAGACCAAAAACAAAGTGTCCTTTTGCACGGTGGCAATTTGGCACTCCAATATTTTGACCTAGACAAGGGTGCCAAAAGCACCAATGCCGTGTATGAGTACACCAAGCAAAAAATGCAAGAAAGTCTTTTGAGTGAGGAGATGAGACTTTTGTATGTGGCACTCACAAGAGCCAAAAAGCAACTGGCTTTGTTTTGTCGCATCCCCAAAGAGGACTATCAACCCCCAGAAGATTTTTCTCAATGCAAGTCTTGGCTAGACATTGTGTATCCGATTTGTGAGAGCATTAGGGAGTCGGGCAAAGACAAGCAGGGTGTGGTTTTTGAGTCCTTTGCTTATGATGATTGTTTGCCAATGGTGCAAAAACTTGACATCAAAAAAGTGTACTCACAAAAGGACAAAGCACTGATTGCCAAGTATCAAAAGTCAATGACGCCCATCTATCAAGGGGTGAGCAAAGGTGCTGGCAAAAAAACGACGGTCAGCAGAGTGTTGCTAGACGACAAAGTGGCTTCCAATATGCAAAGTGACGACGCTATTTCAAGCGAGGTCACCCCCCAAGATTTCAAAAAGGCACAAAAAGAACAGCAAGCAAAGCAAGTGGGTACAAGTTATCACCAAGTATTGGAGTGGATGGATTTTTCCAAGCCGTTTGAGGAGTGCCTGCTTGCGGTGCAAAATTCTTTCAGCATAGATTTTGATACGCTCAAAAAACCAAAAATCAAACAAGCACACGCTCTCTTGGCACAACTGACCCAAGGCAAAAAAATCTACAAAGAGATTCCTTTTGTGCAAAACAACGCAAGCGGACAAGACCAAGACTCCCTAATGCAAGGCAAAATTGACCTTGTCATTTTGGACACACAAGACACCACAACCACCGCCACCATCGTAGAATACAAGTCCACCGTCTCCAAATCCACCCTCCCACAATACAAAAAACAACTACAACTCTACGCCGACGCCCTAACCTCCATCCTCCAAATCCCCGTCACAAACCAACTGATTTTGGACATCTCCAAAGGTGTATTTGTGCAAGTGTGATTTGACACCAGGGCATTATTTGTGGTATAATAATGGATATGTATACGATTGTATCTTTATTTTCTGGATGTGGTGGATTGGACTTGGGTTTTGTGGGTGGATTTGAATTTTTATCCCAATATTATCACAAAAATCCATTCAAAATTTTGTTGGCCAATGACATCAATGCAAAAGCCACGCAAACACAAAAACATAATTTTGGAGATGTCAATATTGTTTGTGAAGATGTTGTCAAATTGGTGGAGGGTGATTTGCCTTTTGCCGATGTGTTGGTGGGCGGATTCCCTTGTCAGGATTATAGTTTGGCGGGCAAGCAAAAAGGACTGGAATGTGATAGGGGAAACTTGTATCAGTCTATGGTCAAGGCGGTCGCAAAAGTCAATCCCAAGATTTTTATTGCAGAAAATGTAAAAGGATTATTGCTATGGAAAAATGGGTTGGCATTGCAAACCATTGTAAAGGACTTTGCAAACTGTGGGTACAATGTCACTTATAAACTACTGAATGTTGCGGATTATGGTGTGCCACAACTGCGTGAACGAGTGATTCTGGTAGGGATTAGGAAAGATATTGAGATAGAGATGAAATGGCCAACACAGACACATTCGCAGTGGGCAACGAGTGGATTGCAAAAATGGATTTCGGTGAAGCAAGCCATACAAGATTTGGAATGTGAGCGTACGCAAAATCAATTGGCAAATCATCAATACAGCAAAGCAAAAAAGAACAAAGGGCAAGGCAATAAAATTATACAGGCGGACTTGCCATCCCCGACAATCCGTGCGGAACATCACGGGAATATTGAGTTTCACTATGCATTGCCTAGGAGGCTTTCTGCACGAGAGGCAGCAAGGATTCAATCATTCCCAGATGATTTTGTTTTCTTGCAATCTACTACGGATGCGTATAGGCAAATTGGCAACGCCGTACCACCTGTTTTTGCGTGGCATATAGCCCAATCAATTATTCAGGTTTTGGAATCACAAAGAGCCAATGTATTGACTTGTCAAAAAGTGGGTTAGGGGGAGAGTATGCATTCAAATAGTGTATTCAATGAAATTTTTGATGATAATTTAGTTGTTAGAAAAATCAAAAACAAGTTGCCAAAACTGTTTCAGTTGGCAGAATTGGAGAGTTCTCGTGATGGCAGATTAGGGATGGAGATAGGTTCGGCAAGAGAGAGGATTTTGATTGCTTTGCTTATGTTCAAGTATGGAATAGACATTGTCAATGCAAAAGTAAAAATAACGGAGACAGAGGTGGATGTATTTGTCAAAGAACAAGCGTTGTCCATCAAAACGATTTCAACCAAGACTTCTAAACTAAGCCGTGGTGTCAAGTTGATTTGGACAGTGGACGCAAAAAAGGCATTGGAATTTAAAACTTCTTACACCCCCAAATGCGACCTCTTATTGGCACAAATTGTGTGGGATGGGGTTGGAAAATTATGCTTGTTTTCTAGGCGGTCGCAAATAGAGATACTCAACACGATTGGGAGAGGTAGGTATATAAAATTACCCAAGGAAGGAACCAATCCACGAGGGGCTGAAATCACAACAGAGGCATTAAATTTGCTTATGCAATGTGAAGATACACGGATAATAGAGGTTTCCTTTGCAAGAGATGAAATAGATTATAGGGAAATATATACCAAGTGGTTGGATTTATGGAGAGATGAATTTTAGGCAATGCAAAAAAGCAAGTCCCACGGGCTTGTTTTTTGTTGGGTGTTTTGGGAGTGTGAAATCTGTCTAGTCAAGGGATGTAGCAAGTAAAATGCATTGTGAAAATTCAAAAATAAATTGCAATGGTGACAGTACTTGGCACCATTGGTGTGCTATAATAGAGGTGGCATTGGAATTTTGCAATTGCAAAGTAAAAAAGCGTGTGGGTAGGTTCCAAAGTCAAGGAGTAGGATATGAAATTAAAAAGATTGTATGGGTGGTTGTTGGTGAGCATTTTGTTGGGGATGGTTTGTTTTGCATCTGTTGGTTGCAAGGACAATGGGACAGGTTCTTTGGATGAGAGTTTTAGCAAAGTGACCATCTATGTACCAGGTTCTAGTAGCCCTGAGATGTTTAGTTCGCTTGTGCTGGTGGATGCACAAGCAAGCAAGGTGTCAGAGGTAGGTGCATTGCAATCTGACATACAGTATACACAATTGACCCGATATGATGAGACCGCCATTAGTGCAAATAGCACGCTGGATAGTGATATCAAACAACAAATAATGCAAAAAAATTGCTATCTTTTGAGCACTAATTGGATTGAAAATTCGGCGGACAAATTATACTATTTTGCGTATCGTTCTTCGGGGACGGTGGTACAATATATGGAACTTGCAT
>WQZE01000106.1 GCA_009780875.1 Bacillota bacterium
AAAACTTGTCATTTGTGGCACTCGTGGTTGGTTTGTGGGCAGTAGCGAACAAGACAAAAAAATCTATCATAGAGAGGTGGAAAGGCTCAAACTATCTTTGCAGAGTCTCAAAAAACAAGCATCTCCCAACGATATTATCCTTGCAATGAGTCACTACCCCCCCTATGGTGCACAAGTCTCCAAGACGCCGTTCACGGATTTGTACACAGAATACGGTATCCAAACCGTAGTATATGGGCACTTGCACGGCACGCACAACCGCACTCCCCAAAAAGTGCAAATAGACAACACACAATATATTTTGACCAGTTGTGACCTAGTAGGACACAAACTGGTAGAAATATTTTAGGACATATGAAAGCAAGCAGTCAATCAATACAATGGAGTCACAGGCAAGAATTTGGACAGGGGTTGCAGCAACCGTGCAATGCGATGCCCAAGTTTAGTTTTATGGATTTTTGTGCGGGTATTGGGGCAGGAAGACTTGGTTTGCAGTTGGCGGGTGGTCGTTGTGTGGGGCATAGTGAGATTTTGCAACACTCTCTCACTGCATACAATATTTTGCACAGTCCAACCAATGAGTGCAACTTTGGTGACTTGACTCAAATTGAATGTTTACAACTTCCAAATTTTGACTTGATGATTGCTGGATTTCCGTGTCAAACATTTTCTGTGGTGGGCAAACGGCAAGGTTTTTTGGATAATCGTGGGCAAATTATTTATCATTTGGTAGATATTCTCAAAGCCAAACAAATCAAATATTTCATTTTGGAAAATGTCAAGGGGCTCGTGAACCACGACAAAGGGAAGACTATCCACACAATCTTGCAAACAATGCGTGAGGCGGGATACTCGGTAGCGTACAAGGTACTCAATAGTTTGGATTACGGCGTCCCGCAAATGAGAGAACGAGTTTATTTTGTGGGCATACACAAAAGCATTTGTGCGGATGGAGTGTTTGAGTTTCCTACGCCGTGCCCAGTCCCTCCTTTGCAAAATTTTTTGTGTGGCACCAACAACCATATACTGGATACGAGCAATGCAACACTTTTAAAATATTTGGGCAACAAGTACAATGCCCGCAAATTTGATTTGCCAACAATACTTCAACAAGATTATTTGGTTTTGGATACGAGACAAAGTGATTTGAGATTGTATGAAGGCAAGGTACCCACACTCCGTACAGGTAGGCACGGTATTTTGTATGTCAAGGATGGCAAGTTGCATAAATTGTCTGGGTTGGAGAGTTTGCTTTTGCAAGGATTTTCAAAAGAGATGGCAAGCAAGTTGGCACAATCAATGCCAGAAAAAAAGATTTTGGAGCAAGCAGGCAACGCAATGACAGTCACCGTAATAACGGCCATTGCAAAAAAATTGTTTGAATATTTGACGATGGGCGGAGTATATGATTGATAAAAAATTACTGGGAAGTTCAACGGCCAAAGGTGGTTTTGCCAATGAAAAAGATGTTTGTCAAAGGTTTGAAAATTGGGTCACGGATATCGTAGCCCAAGAATGGTTGCAAATAATGGGTTATGATTTGAATGAAATTGAAAGTGTTCATTGTATTATTTTGCACGGGTACAAAGCAGATATCAATATACAAGTGAGAATAAAACTCAAACAAGCCGTAGATGTACAAAATCTCTCCATAAAATTGGTGAGTAACAAAAAAGGTTTTAATCAAATTGACAAACGCCCTGTGGATGTATACAACACAAAGTTGGGATGGAATATGCCACTTGGAGTTGTGGGTGTGCTCAAAAGATTCACAGGCGAATGTGTGCCCAATATAGAAAGTCTAAGAAACGCAAAACGAATGTTTATAGACGAATTTGAAAGTGATGAACTGAATCAATTGTTTGCGTGGATTACAAAAAACAAGACAATGATACTGATTGATATTTTGCGTGGGCGTGGGGAGTTTTGTGCAGAGTGGATGTTGGTCGCTCAAAAGACACAAGGCGTTGCTAGATGGGTGCTAAAAAATATAAACCAAGTAATCAATTTTTATGATGGCGAGGTTTGTATGAGCAAAAAGGGTAGCATATTGCTTGGAAAAATACTTGTGCAGAGAAAAGGTGGCACACCCGACCCTATGAGTTTGCAGTTTAAATTTGACCCATCCTTGTTGTTTGCAATGGGTTGAGATAATATATAAAAAATTTGGGAGACAAGATGAACAAAGAATATAATTTTTTGGAGATAGAAAAAAAGTGGCAAGATGTTTGGGAGCAAGAGAAGGCATTTGCTGCAAGCAACCAAGAGGATGGTAGACCCACCTTTTTTGGGTTGGTGGAGTTTCCGTATCCATCGGGTGATGGGTTGCATGTGGGGCATATGCGTGCGTTTAGTGGCTTGGAGGTTGTGGCACGCAAGCGGCGTTTGCAGGGCTACAATGTTTTGTTTCCCATTGGTTGGGATGCTTTTGGGCTGCCTACCGAGAATTTTGCCATCAAAAACAAAGTGCACCCAAGAATTGTAACAGACAAAAACATTTCCAATTTTTTGCGACAATGCAAGAGCGTTGGTTTTGGTTTTGATTATGATAGACAGGTGGATACCACAAAGTCGGGGTATTACAAGTGGACACAATGGATTTTTGTCAAACTCTTTGAGAAAGGGCTGGCGTACAAAGATACGACCACGGTCAATTTTTGTGATGCTTGTGCGGTCGTACTTGCCAACGAGGATTGCCAAGGAGGACAGTGTGACCGTTGCGGCACTGCGGTGGTGCAAAAGGAAAAGTCGGTGTGGTTTCTCAAAATTCGTGACTATGCAGAGAGATTGTTGCAAGGGCTTGACACCGTTGATTACACGGAGCGCATGAAGAGAGAGCAACGCAATTGGATTGGCAAGAGTGAGGGATTGCAATTCAAATTTGCTGTTGTGGCAGACCAAGCAAAAAGCACCCCAACGATGTCAAAGTCAAAAACCAAGGGAGTCAAAAATGTGGCGGTGGCAGGGGCACCAAGCACAAGTACCAAGACGGCGACTCCCAAAAAGGTGGGGAATTTTGAGGTGTACACCACACGACCTGACACCATTTTTGGTGTGTCATTTTGCGTGCTTGCACCAGAGCACCCTTTGCTTGCAAGTCTTGCGGGGCAAATCACCAACAAAAAAGAGTTGGATGCGTATGCCAATGAGTGCAAAAAAAAGAGTGAATTTGAACGGCTCAATGCCCTAGACAAAACCAAAACAGGCGTGCAAGTTCAAGGGATTTTTGCAGTGCATCCTCTCACAAAAAAACAAATCCCTCTCTTTGTGGCGGATTATGTGATGATGTCTTATGGCACGGGTGCGGTGATGGCGGTGCCCGCCCACGATGGTCGTGACAATGAGTTTGCAAAAAAGTTTGGATTGCCTATTTTGCAAGTGGTGCAAACGGCCGACCCCAAGGACACGGCAAGCAAGGATGGAACGCTTTGCAATAGCGACTTTTTGGACGGGATGAGTGTCTTGCAAGCCAAAGCCAAGATGATTGAGTACGCAACCAAGCACAAGTGGGGCAAAGCAAAAACGGACTACAAAATGAAGGATTGGGCTTTCAATCGGCAAAGATATTGGGGTGAGCCTATTCCCATTGTGGATTGCCCCAAGTGTGGTTTTGTGGCGGTTCCCACCAAGGACTTGCCTTTGATGCTGCCTCATTTGGATGACTTTGCCCCCGGTGCAGATGGGCAGTCACCATTGTCACGCATAGAGAGTTTTGTGCACTGTTCTTGCCCCCAATGTGGTGGCAAAGCAAAAAGAGAGACCGATACAATGCCACAATGGGCAGGGTCCAGTTGGTACTTTTTGAGGTATATGTCTCCCAACTTTGAGGGCGGCGTCGTAGACAAGGTAGCGTACAAAAAGTGGGGGCAAGTGGATTGGTACAATGGTGGGATGGAGCATGTCACCAGGCACTTGATTTATAGCCGATTTTGGAATCTCTTTTTGTATGATATTGGCGTAGTCACGCACCCTGAACCCTACAAAAAACGCACGGCACAAGGTTTGATTTTGGGCGAAGACGGCGAAAAAATGTCCAAGTCAAGGGGCAATGTGGTCAGCCCTGATACCATTGTCAAGCAATATGGTGCCGATGTTTTGCGTCTGTTTGTGCTTTTTATTGGTGACTACGAAAAAGCGGCACCGTGGCAAAGCGGGGGCATCAACGGGTGTGTTAGGTTTCTCCACCGTATTTGGGCTTTGGGTCAAAACCTTGATGACAGCGTAGATATCTCGCACATAGATGTCAACGAGTGCATTGCCAAGGTGGACAGTGATATTGAACAAAACAAGTTCAATACCGCCATTGCTACACTTATGACACTGCTCAATCAAATGGGGCAAAAAACGACTCGCCGTTTGTACGGTGACTTTGTCAAAATGCTTTATCCATTTGCCCCCCACATTGCCGAGGAGTTGTGGCAAGTGTGTGGCTATCAAGGCAGACTACCACAAGCGGGATTTGCCCAAGCGGACTATGTGCTCACGGCTCAAAAAACAATCCAAATCCCCGTGCAAATCGGTGGCAAACTCAAAGGCACAGTGAGCGTCTTGTTTGACAGCACACAAGCACAAGTCAAACAAGCCATCTTGCAAGACCCATCTCTCTCAGCACACTTGCAAGGCGTGCAAATCAAAAAAGAAATCTTTGTCCCCAACCGTATCTTCAATTTTATTGTTGGGTAGTAGGATGTTTATCTTAAACATAAAAGCAGGTACCCTGTGTCAGATAATTATATTTTTCAAATATAACTAATGTATTGTGCAAGACTCACTAATAATAGTTGACTTATTGTATATAATTTGCTATACTGTATATCGTGAGGGAGTAAAAAATTGTCCCTCAGATACAGGGTGGTTGCATAATT
>WQZE01000107.1 GCA_009780875.1 Bacillota bacterium
ACTCACTTGGCTACCTATATACCCACTATCAATCTGCTATCGTGGCAGGTTAGATAGAGGATTTGATACTTTTTGGATATCTCTCTGATATACTTGCGTGCCTCGTCCAATTTTTTGCCGTCTAGGTTGACAAAGGGGTCATCCAGGATTACGCAAGGTTTTTTGATATCGTTCTTTTCAAAAATCAAATCTACGAGACGCAAACGCATACTGATGCTGACCAACTCACGGATACCCTTGGAAAAGTAGTCCAACTTGCGTTCTTTGCCTTTTTCATCCACCAACAAGTTGCCCTCGCTATCAATACCAACGCCTTTGTCAACGCCCATAATTTTGGCAAGTTCGGCGGTCTCCTTGGACAAGGGGACAAGATATTTTTGTGAAAGCGAATCATTGGCTTGCATCATTACTGCTTTGGCTTGCACAAGCAATTCTTTTTGTGCCAAAAGTTTTGTCTTGCTTGCTTCAAGGTCTTGCAATGCTTTGTCTTGTTCTGGCAAGTTGGCAGCCGCCTCATTGGCGTCCACGACTTCCATACGCAAGGCATTCATTTGGTCCACCACCAACTGTCTCTCGTTTTGTTTGCCTTCACGGTTTGCGTGCAACTCTTCTAGTGGTATGGCGGTCGGTTTGACAGCAAGCAATGCATCCAAATCCTTGCCTTTGGCAAACTCTTTGAGGCGTTGCTCTGACACAACAACATCTTTGGTATTGTATTGGTACTCTGTCAGTTTTTTGTCAATCTCATAAAAAGCGTCCACAAACTGCTTTTTGTTGATGAGTTTCTTGTCACATTCAAAGCCATCAAAGAAATCTTTGATTTGCTCATTTGCTTGCTCTTGTTTTTCTAGTGCTTTGGCAAGTTTGGCCTGCATATCTGCCATATCACTTTCACTTTGATATTGGTTGCTAGCAATATTGGCAATCTCTGTATCAATCCGCTCAATCTCTTTGTCAATGCTTGCAATCTTTTGGTCGCTCTCATCCAAGGACTTTTGCGACTCTTGCAATTGTGCTTTCATTTTTTTGGTCTTGCCGCCCCTTGCAGCAAAAAAGATGATACCGGGCACAAGTCCCAACAAAAGCAAAATCACACCCGCAGCCGCTCCGCTTGACCTTTTTTTGAGAGCTGTGGTTTGTTCTTCTATTTGCTCTTTGAGTTTGGGTTTGTTGGTCTCTATGTCCTCTATTTGTTTTTGCAAAGATTGCTTTTGCTCTGCTTTGCTTTTGGTATCATACGCCTTGCGTTCGTTGAAAGACTTGATATTGAGTTGCTCTCTCTCAATGTCATTTTGCAAACCCCGTACGGTCTCATTTTGTTTGGCAAGTCCATCCACTTGTTTTTTTGTTTTTTCAAGGCTAATTTTTTCAATCACTTGCCCCTTGAAAAATGGGATGACGATCGCAATTTGCGCCTTTTTGTCTTCAATGTCTGCCACAATTTGTTGGTACATTGCTTTTTGTTCCAACAAGGCTTGGTTTTTGCTGTCTTCTATGATTTGCAAATCCAAAGAACGAATCGCCGCATCACACTTGGACAAGTCTTTGTCAAGCCCTGCCAACTCTTTGCGGAGTTTGGTGGCATTTTTGTTTGCAACCTTAGAAGCATCTATAACTGCCTTTTGCTCTTTGATTGCTTGCAAAATCTCTGCCACTTTGCCCTCTGTTTTGCTCTTGTCAATGCCCTCAATCAAACCATCCAAAGTTGCAATTGCCCCTGCAAAATTGTTGTTCTCACTGGTATTGAGTACAATGTCTCTCAGTTTCTCGCCAAGTCCGCCATCTACGGTGCTGCTGATAATCTCATCCTGTGGAACAAAAGCGGACCGTTTGTAACTATCCTTGCTGATTCCAAAAAGCACATCTCCAAGATTGGAGAAATCAACCGCTACACCGTCAATCTCTGTTGCAACCGTTTGGTCCGTCACATTGGTCAAAACAAACTCGTCATTTTTTTTGTCAAAGTCCCTATCTACTTTGTATGTTTTGCCCGCATACTCAAAAACAAGCGAACCACCAAACAAACCCCCTTGAAAAGGTTTGTAGTGCACACGGTCATTGTTTGCAACATTCTTTCCTTTGGCAGAAATGCCATAAAGCATACTAATCACAAATGCGGCAAGCGTACTCTTGCCCGACCCATTGTCTCTTTTGAGTTCGTTCAATCCGCCTGCAAAATCATAATGAAAATTTTCTAGTATTCCAAAATTGGCAACACTACACGATACTAATTTCATATTTCAATGGTCTCCCCTGTCAAAGCCCTAAGCCCATATTCAACAATTTTATCAATTTGTCCTTGTCCCAATCCGCTTTCAAGTGCCGTTTTTACAAACTCGGTACGGAGTGAGATATCATTCATTTGTGCCAACTCAGAAAAATCTAGCACAGACTTGTCCTCAATGACAACACTAAAATAATCCGCATTGAGTTTGTTTTGCAAGACTCCTATTTGTTTTTGCAAATCAAACTTGTATTGGCCCACCAACTCAATGGTCAAAATATTGTCCTTGGACACCTTTGCCAATTTTTTTGACACTGCACTATCCAAGGCCTTGGTGGTCTCCGCTCCACTGATATCCACGGTAACGGTCTCGTATTTGCGTTTTGCAACGGGCACAAAGGTGCGTGTCATTTTGCCCGCCACAATGTCAAGCACAAAGAAACCGTGCTCCGTATTGCTCTCGTGGACGCTCAAAATATCCAAACCACCCGCATAGCCATATTTGGCTCTGCTATCAATCTTTTGCTCTTTGAGGTCTGGTGCCACTCTGCCACCCAAAGCAACAAAATCAACGGCTTTGGCTTTGAGAAGTTCCCATTGTACAAAATCCTCTGCCCCATACAAAGCAACAATGTTGTATTTCTTTTTTTCCAAAAGCAGTCTGTCGTACAAATTGTCTTTGGTGGTAGCCCTAAACAAATCAATGCCCGTCACCACCACATTGTCTTGGAGTTCAATGCTTGTCCAATTGTTGTCCACATCAATCACTCTAAGATTCTTGGGTTTCTCGGGTTCCACATCAAATTTGGCGTCCCTTGCTCCACGCAAATACAAGACCTCCACCTTTGACTTTGCAATGTTGTCCATCACCTCTTTTTTGAGTGATTGCACCACCGCAGTGTTGTCAAAAAGGTCACCCGTCACAAGTACGGTTTTGACCCCATTGTCTTTTGCATACGACAAAACCCCATAAAAAGATTCAAGGAGTTCCTGCCCTCTTATCCTTGCTTTTTCACTAGGCATATTGTCAAATCCGGTACCCAAATTGGCACCCAATCTTACATTAGAAATGTGTATAATCTTCATACCAATATTATAACATAACCGCAAAATTTTTGCAAGCCAAAAGCCCAATAATTTCACATATTTCTTTACCAATTTTTGGAAAAAAGCCCCAAATCACCCAAAATAAGGGGGGTTTTGGCATCCCATTTGCCTTTTGCTTGGTGGTTACCACTGCAAATTCTTTTCATCAAACAACACAATTTTGCCATTTTTGAGCGTGTTTTGCACATCAATCAAGCGTTGATTTTGGCTCCCACGAAACAACAAATTCAAGTCTTTTTTTGCAATCAAAAACGGACCATCTACCAATACATCCAACTGTTGTAAAAGTTGATGGGTGTCTTTGTCTTTGCTTGCAAGGTCTACAAGTTGCTCAAATGTATAGCCAGAATAACACCAGACATCCAAGCCCCTGGCCTTGACTTTTTGCACCAACTGAGCAAGTTCTCCCGCTTGACAAAAGGGCTCTCCCCCACTGAGTGTCACCCCACTCAAAAGCGGATTGGAAAAAACCTGCTCCACCAACTGCTCTACGGTATACTCTGTCCCACCCTCAAAATCCCACGATTTTGGGTTGTGACAGCCCTCACACTGCCAAGGACACCCTTGGCAAAAAATCACCGTTCGTATCCCGGGACCATCCACAATGGAGTCCCTTTCTATCCCAAAAACTCTCATAGTTCCCCTGTGGGCGAACACTGTTGCCCCTACATACCTTTTGCATACCCCCCAATCTATCTCATGCGTGCACCGGCAAATCCCATCCTATAACCCCTGCGGGCAAATACAATTTGCCGTTGCTATTATGTTGATTTTTTGCGGGCGAACTTCGTTCGCCCGCTGTTCCCAACCGCTTGATTTGATTGATTTGATTGATTTGATTGATTTGATACATTGCATTGATGCTACCTTCCATCACTTTTTAATACATTCTATTTGCTCTTGTTTCAGATTGTATTTTTTTGTACAACTGCTTGTCAACCTCTTGCACCGCTTGCGTCCAACCAATATCTCACTTGTCTTGTCAAAGTTTTGCATTAGCACAAGGATAGATTCCCCTATGGGTATGTTCCAATGATTTGCTCATTTCATATCGGTTACATTGGCGTTGATAAAGTCTATTTCTTCTTGGTTCAACTTGTACTTGGCAAACAATTGCTTGTCAATCTCTGGTATGGGCTGTGTCCAATCTATGTCACTTTGTGGGGAGAAATCTTGCGTTGGCACATTTTGCCACACCTTTTCGTTTTTGTTGCCTTGGGTCACCTTTTTGGTGCCCAACATCATACGGGCAAATTTGGATTTGAGATAGGCAAGCAACGCCTTTGCCTCCCACTCTGTGTCAAATTTTCCAAAACTCACAAAGGTCTCGGTTGC
>WQZE01000108.1 GCA_009780875.1 Bacillota bacterium
TCAATGATATTGTGATTGGTGCCACCACAGGAATTTTGAGCGGTATCATTTGTGCCAATTTTGGCAAACAAAGATAGAGATGCGTTGGGTCAAGGAAAAAAAACACTCCCTTATGATTTTTAACCAAGTTATTAAGGGACCCAGTATTTTGTTGGGAGGCTTTTTGTCAAGACAAAAAAATGGAGGGCTCAAAGATATCGTGGGGGTGTCTATGTGAGAAGTGAGTGTAGGTTTCCTATTTTGTATGGCAGTGCTCACGAGTGGACACTTGGCAATATAGGATGATGTGATTTGGGCTCTTTTGGATGAAGCAAAAAACTCTCAACGATGGGTTTCGTTGAGAGTTTTTAGGTGTCTTGGTTGGGTGTGGTGTCGGGTGGTGGGGTAAGGCTTTGTGGCAACAAAATGGTGTCGTCTGAGCGGATGCGGTCAATATTAAAAATATATTTGCGTCTCACAAAGAAATTGAGAAAAAAGACGACGACCACCATAATGGTTTTGACAATCCAAATATTGATGCCGAGCAAGGTGTGGAGCAAGGTGCTGCCCGCTAAGGTGATGGCAATGCTGAGGGCAATAAAGCCTACAAAAAGCAAGAGAGCATAGCGGCGTTTGCCAATGTGTCCGTACCGAAAAACATAAAAAATGCTGAGCAAATAGTTGCTTGCATAGGCAAAAACTCCGCCCAAAAAAGTGGCAAATAGATAGACCGAGGTGGGCGGTGTATAGGGCAACCCATTTTGTGTGTGCCCTGCAAGCATACCCCAAAAACCATCATAGAACTGTGAGCAGTACGCAAACAAAAGCAGTCCACTGATGGCATAGTCAAGCAGATTGGAGACCGTCCCCGCCAAAATAGAGCGAGTGGCTTCTTTTTTGAGTTGTTGTTTGTAGGTTGACATATTTACAAAAACGGTTACGCCTCATAGCCTTCAAAAATAATGTTGTCCACCAAGTCCTTGGCACGCTCATAGTCTTGCGTTGACCCAATTGTCCAGCCCAAAAGGAGAGTGCCTTTTTTGCGTGCTTTGGTGACAAATTTGTTGGGCAAAAAACGCACATCATACGCCAAAAAATGCGGCTCTGATATTTTGAGCATTTTGAGTTTGTTGAGTTTTTTGCGTTCTTGCTTGGTGTGCTTGTCCGTCCTATCAAACTTGGTGGCAAGTTGTCCACGCAAAATTTGTGGGGCAAGTTTTTTGCAAAACTCCAAGGAGTAGGGATTGAAAGATTGTACCGCAAAATCTCCTTTGTAGTTGCCGAGCAAGGCGAGCAAGTCTTTTTCAAATTTGCCGTCCATTGTGTCATTTTTGATTTCAATCAACAAGGGGGTGCGGCCATCCACAAAATCCAACACTTGTTGGAGCGTGGGGATGGTGTGATTTGTGTTGCATATTTTGAGATCATCCAAGGCGGTTTTTTCAAGTCCTGCGGTATAGCCGTCACAACCGGTCAGCCTACACAAGGATTTGTCGTGATAGACAACGATAGTGTCATCTGAGATTTGTCTTGCGTCAAGTTCTATGGCATAGCCCTTTTGTATTGCTTTTTCAAATGCTGCGAGTGTATTTTCTGGGGCGTGCTCATCGTGCAAGCCCCTATGGGCTATTTTGGACTTTGCAAGCCAACTGCTGTGTGCGTTCATATCATCCTTTGTCACCCTCTTTCAAAAAGAGAGTGATTTTTATTTTGGGAGACTTGTATCCTTTCATTGTACCAAAAAACCACCCACCTTGTCAACTAAAATGTGCAAAAGAAAGATGCAAAACAAGAGAGCCTCTGAAATAAAGTAACCATAGGGAAGATAGAGATAGTGTGGATGGCATATATTTCAAATTAAAAGAATATTTAAAACATATAAAAATGATTGACAGAGGTTTTCAAAAGTAGTATAATGTGTAAGATAAACAATCTTTTTGTGAGAAATCAGTTTGGGGAGAAATTATGGAAAAAAACAGGTTTCAAATAAAACGAAATCAATTGGTTGCCACTGTGGCAATATCACTGAGCATCTTACTGTGCATTTTAATTGGACTACTTATTGTTTTGCAAACAAAAGGGTCGGCGGCTATGGATGTAGGAAGTAGACAAGTTACGCAGAGAGACAAATTTGGAATTGATGCATCGCATCAATCGTGAGAACTTTGACAACTTATACTCAGATTTTAAAAATTCTCGTGGAGAATTCTCTGCAATTCGTTCAACTAAGGAAACTGTATTGGCTGAGAGCGTATTTACTTTGGGATATCAAGTTTTGGAGATGCTTGAACAAAAGCAAGAGATTGCCACAATTTCAGAATACTTCTTTGAAAATACTCCATTGGAACTGCAAGAGGGCATAGCACAATCTATGCAAGGCTTTTTTGAAAGTTTTGGGAATTCAGTGAGCCCTATTCCAGAAGCAAAGGGATGGCATAAAACACATCTAGTTTTTGCGATGAGTGCAGGATGGCTTATGGGCTCACTTGCCACCTGGCTTGCGGGGGTCTTGATTGGGGCTGCTGCTGTGCCATTTTTTGGGCCACTTGGGCCCATAGGGTTGGCTGTTGTTGGCATTATTGCAGGTATTGTTGGAGGCGTGATTGAATATATTGTAGATAGAGCCATCAATGAGCAACTGGGGATTATTAACGGATTTAGATATGTATTGTTTACTTTGTCAATCTGGTGGTTCTGGGGTAGTAGTGAAAATGATATCAATGTTTTGGATTTTTTGGAGTTGATTATTGGTGGGATGGGTGGAAAATTGGGGCAAGGAGCGTTGCCTAATGGATTTAGACCGCCGTCTTATGCATTTGCATAGGAGGGAAATCGTGAATAAAAAAAATAAAAATTACACGCAACAAAACCCAGCAACTAATGTAATGAACAAAATCACACGATGGAGTAGGGTGTATTGGGTTGTGTCGGCAGTGTGTGGGCTTTTGGTGTTTGGGGCTTGTTGTGTGTCGCTCTTTGTAGGGCTCCTATTGCATTTTGCACAGGGTGAACAACGGGTGTACTATGAGGCGGTGCTGGTGGGCATATATATAGCCATCGTATGTTTGTTGATGGCGTTTGCGAGACTGAGAGTGCCGATGTCCAAAATGCTTGCAAGTCTGTCCGTTGGGTTTGTGTCCAACTTGTTTGTGGCGACAGGATGGCTTTTGTTTTGGGACAGTATACCAGAGTATCAAGTCTATTTTTATGGTGTGGTGGTTGTGTTTTTATGGGTTTGTGCCGTTGTTTTGGTAGCCATCCTTGGGGCAAGTAAAAGGGCAGGACGCAATTTGTATGACAAGAGATAGCAAATAAAAGTGCGTGGATAAAATAGGTAAAATTTTAAGTATGTCCACAAGACCGATGCATTAAATTTGCTCCAAGTATTTTTTGCAATTTTATCTATGGTAGAAGGAAGTTACTCTATGGGCAATCCCCCCTCAGGAACACCAGGTCCATCTTTGGTATTGGGGTAAGGTGTGATTTTGGAAAAGACAATTGCTTTTTTTGAGAAAATGAGAGTGCGATACTTGCTGTATGCGTATACCATCGTGGTATGGATTTTGGCGTTGGTTGCAGTGATTGTGTGGACGGATAGATGGCAAAGAACCCAAGCCGAACTGATGGATAGGGTGGGATTTGTCTTTTTTTGCACGCTTGGATTTTTGGTAGCGTGGATAGTTTTGTTTGCAAAAAGTGGGCGATGGAAGTTATCTTTGAAAAAAGCGTGCATTGTGAACTTTATTGTATCTGCAATATTTTATGTAGTTGTTTTGGGTTTGGGAGATGATGCAGGTCCCTTTGCTTATTATAGAGATATCTTAACCACTTTTGGGTTTGGGACGGTCGCATTTGGATTGTTTATGGTGCCGTTTGTGGTGTGCTTGCTTGAATCTTTGCTTGTAGGTACACAATCAAGTTAGGCAAGTCTTTGGTTTGCAAATCAAAAAAGAAAAGGAAGTACAAGGTAAGGAAGAGTGATTCCTTGAAAAAAAGCGAGCAGTTTGACCACAAACTACTCGCTTTTTAAATATTTTTGAGTTTTGTGATGAAAAAAGAATGAGCAAACAAAATCAAATAAACCATCCTAAATGACCGTATGGCAAGCCTTAATGACAAGTTTCAGAACTTGTCAAAACGCACTAAAAAGCGACTGGCACGGGTTTTGTGCAAAATATGGGTAGCAGTTTTTGAAATTGTCCAATTAATGCAATGGCCTACCGCACAAAACTCATTTAAAGCAATAGGATAAAAAAATAGAATCCAAACCATCCCTTTTTTTATTATTATCTTGTGCCTTGTATAGTGTTTAGACAACCCTTGTTGGGGATTGGGCGAGATGTGGGGATACCGCAAGGCAAACTAGAATATTGAAAATAAGTGAAAAAATCACAAAAAACAGTTGACAGGAATATACAAAAGTAGTATAATTGAAATATAGAAACAAGTTACTTGATTACTTGATTACTTGATTACTTGATTACTTGTGTGTGCTGGTGTCTAATGGGTCTAGGAGTATACATAGGTGGAGATTGTGATTGCGGTGCAACTTGAAAGATAGATTGTGTACGCCTTGGAAGTGACTTGTGAGATGGTAAAAGAGCAAAGAGTGACCTTGTAAATTTGTGACTTTTCAAAAAACAAAGAGGAGCATAAATTATGA
>WQZE01000109.1 GCA_009780875.1 Bacillota bacterium
ATCCCAAGACCAAACAACAATATACAATCCGCAACCTTGGGACCCACGCCTTGCAGTGACAAGAGCGTTTTGCAAATCTCTTGTTTGATTTGTGCTTTGTCCTTGCCTTGCCCATCTTCTTGCCGATACAAGTATGACAATTGTTGCAGCCTTTGCAATACATTTTGGGTTGACAATTGCTCTACCACACGCACCAAATGAGCGGCACGATATCCTGCACCCATTCTTTGCCAATCACTCTCGCCCACCTGTTGTAGTTGCAAGGGCGTGGGAAAGGCATACAATTCCTTGCCAATGGCTAGACCGCCTGCATCCAATTTGTCACCATACTCACAAGCCAGTTTTGCAAGCGTGCCTCGTATCCTTGGAATGTTGTTGTTGGCTGAGAGCACAAACCCAACAATTGTCTCCATCAAGTCTTGTCTGAGAATTCGGATTCCACGCCCAAAGGCAAGAGCCTCTGCAAGTTCTTCAAAAGATTGTAGATGCTGCAAAATGCACCCATAATCCGTATGCGTATCAAAATACTTCAAAAAGTAGGGCTCATCATTGGACACCATTTGCACACAATCATCACACTGTTTCAAAAAACAAACTTTGTCGCAAGAGATGACGCAAATGATTATATTTGCGTTGCCCGCAGTAACCTCGCTCCCAAACATCGTATCGGCATTTTCAAAAATTTCATACCGAAACAATTGCCCGCATTCCACCGTTTGCCTTGCGTCAAACCAGGCTAGTTTGGTTGCTGTCCATTGTCTCATCTCTTGCTCTGCACCCACTGCATTTTGCTCCTAGCAATCCAAAATCTCAGGCATATTGTACTTTTGCTTGGCAACATTGTGTAGTTCTGCTTTTGCATTTTCCAAATAAAACAACACCATTTGCAAGCCATTCTCGGTATACATTTTTTTGACTTGTGGGGCAAGTGCAAAGGCTTTTTGCACAAGGACATCATCCTCTACCAGCACAGCCTTGCCATCATAACGCAAAAACTCCAACCCTTGGGTGGCAAAAATTTCAATATATGGATTGGCTTTGATTTGATTGTACACCTTTTTGTGTGTACCTGTGCCAAAATACAATCTCTCCCCCTCCATCATTGTCAAAGTGAAGGGTCTGGATTTTGGCTTGCCATCGTCTATGGTGCAAACCATATACACGCCACAAGATTTGATAAACGACTCAATGCGAACCAAGTTTTCTTTTTTATTCATATGTCCACCTTTACAAAACCACGCTTTTGCAAAAAGCGTATGCACAAAATACACACGCCCTCTTTGCAAGCAACCTGACTTGCCTTATTTTGCTACTGCAACCTTCTCTGTTTTTGGTTTTGCGACTGCGGTTGGCTTGGTCACTGTCTTTGGTTTTGCTGTGGCAGCCTTTGACTTTTTGGCATCTACCGCATACACACTGATTTGTTTGCGTGTTTTGTCATATCTTTCAAACTTCATTGTGCCGTCAATCAAAGCAAAAAGCGTATCATCTTTGCCAATGCCCACATTGTTGCCAGGATGGATTTTGGTGCCTCTTTGCCTAAACAAAATATTGCCCGCTCTCACAACTTGACCGTCTGCTCTTTTGAGTCCTAGACGCTTGGACTCGCTTTCACGCCCGTTGCGTGAAGAACCCACACCCTTTTTTGATGCAAATAATTGTATATTTATAAACATAATAAACAAACTCCTCGGCAAATCAAAAGATTTAGTTATCTTTTATCTGCAATTCAATAAAATCACTGTATGTCTCATACAAATCAAGTATCCCACACAGCATTGTGTCTAGCACGATATCAGCATCGTGTCTTTTGTGTTCTTGCAAGTCATCCAACTCCAATGACAAAAAACCTTTCTTGTCATTGCGTTGGTAGTCAACCTCAATCCCACATACTTGCAACAATCCAAGCAATGCGGTTTGCACAATACTTGACAAAGCCGCACAAACAATATCCTCTCCTTGCACGCCATACCCTGTATGGCCATCACAAACAAGTTTTGTTATGTGCTTTTTTTGTCTTGTTACCACCACACTTGTCATATCACATTCCATTTCCAAAAATTATTTTTTGAATCTATGCTTTTCAAAAGCAAACACCCTTGTGCCCTAGATACTCAAAATTTTGATTTTTGTATGCGGTTGTCTATGACCTTGCTTTTTGCGGATATTCTTTTTTGCTTTGTACTTGTAGACAATGATTTTTTTGTCACGCACTTGTGCCAAAATTTCAGCCTTCACTTTTTTTTGAGCGGTGTCAATTTTTCCTTCACCCGCTACAAAAGTGGTAGCAAGTTCAATCTTGTCACCTTTTTTGCCATCAAGTTTCTCTACCTCTACGACATCGCCTTGTGCTACTTTGTACTGCTTTCCGCCACTATTGATAATAGCATACATACCAAAAGCCCTCCTATATATTGATGTCACCGCCGCCTCGGTTTGTAGGCACTCAAAACAAAATGCCAAACAATTTGAAACCTATACGAGCGATACCACAAAATTATAACAAATTTTGTTGCAATTGTCAAGCGTTTTTCATTAACAATTGCGGTTTGCACTTGGGATTCAAGTGGTTGATACGACTTGCAAGTATTTTCGCTATCCATTGATGACACTTGGTTCACCCATTTTTATCTTGTGTTTACCCAGTTCGTCCAAACCCTTGCCACGCTCATTTGCACAACAAGTGAAAATGCAAGTGAGCGATTTCTTGTCCTGCCCCTTTGCCGTTGTTGGTCTGCAATGAGTAATCTTGCATACCAATGATTTTGGTTATCATTGGCATCTTGCCAATGATGTCCGCCAGCACGCTTGGTGCTTTGCTTGCTATGTCATTCAAATCCGCAAAATGCTCTTTGGTTATCAACAAAAAATGCTGCCTTGCCCTTGGGTGCAAGTCTTTGACAACAAAGCAGTGCTCATCTTGATACAGCCTTTGGCTCTCTACCGCACCTTTTGCAATTTTGCAAAACATACAAGAATCTACACACAAAGTTTCCATACACACTCTCCTTACAGGGGCATAAACCAGCCGCTTTTTACACAAAATAAAATGACATACACCCCACCATAGCCACGCACGGCTTTCAAAAAAAAACACGGGGGCTTTGGCAATATTCAAAAAATCAAAAAAGGTAAATCTTTGACAATAAATGCTTGACTTTTTTTGTCAAAACTTATATAATAATAATAATAATAATAATAATAATAATAATAATAATACGCTGTATTTTTGGTGTTATTATAAAGGAGGTAGGAACAATGAGCAAAGTTACGCTAGCCATTTTGTGCTTCTTCTTTGGGAGTTTGGGCGTTCACCGTTTTGCGGTGGGCAAAGTAGGCACAGGTATTTTGTGGCTCTTGACACTTGGATTTTTTGGTATCGGCACATTGATTGACTTCATTATGATTCTTTGCGGTGCTTTCAAAGACAAAGACGGCAATGTGATTGGAGCAAACCAATAGTCATACTTGCAAGCCAAACAAATAAGAATCATTTGCACGCCGTGCAAGTGATTTTTTGTTTTGTGAGCACACAGACCCTGCCAAGACAACTATATTGCATCCACTCGCCATATACTCAATGCAAATCCTTTTTCATTCGGATATGCAACATACCCGCATCTACATACTCCTTGCCATAGGCAACATAGCCTCGTTTTTCATAAAAATCTTTGGCGGTCAATTGTGCCGACAAATCCGCTATACTGTATCCAGCAAGAGCAATCAAACGCTCTGCACCATCCATCACACTTGCTCCATACCCCTTGCCTCTCCACTTGTTGTCCACTGCCACCCTGCCAATATGGGCTGTTTTCTGACAAATCTCTTGCACCGAACCATCTGTATGCAAGACACCTCCCAAAAAGCCCACTCTTGCATACGCCACCAACACGCTTTTGCTTTGGGCTTTGTCCTTGGGTGCATACTTGCAAATGTGCAAAAACTGACTCTCATCATCCTCCAACTCCAACGCCAAAGGCACGCCTTGCTCCTCTACAAAAACTTTGCAACGCAAGTCCATCATCGCTTGGTCTACTTTGGTAAAAATTGCACACTCGTTGTTCATACGCTTCCTCACTTTTGCACCAACAAGTACTCAACAAAACTTGATAAACTTGGTTTGCACGGTTTCCATATGCTGTTTGGTTTGGTCATAGACCGATTTGATTTGTGAAACATCTTGATAGTTGTGCCCATAGAGTTCCAACAAAAGTACCGCCTTGGGATGATGGTCTTTGAGATACAAAAAAAGTGCCTCAAAATCAACCACACCTTGATAAGGGAGCGTGGTAGTATTGTCCAAATTGACATCACACAAATGCACGGTTGCCAATCGGTCGCCAATGGCTTGCAAAAACTTTTCGCTACTCCCCCCCCCTTGCCTGCAATGCTTGCAATCAAAGGTGGCATACAACTCAGGGCATCTGGGTTTGAGTTTTTCAAAAAAACCTGGCGTATCAAAATAGGAATAATGCACATTTTCGTACGCCAACTTGATACCATACTCTTTGCACACCTCAATAATCTGATTGAGATTTTGTGCAAACAAATCATAATCAATATGGTAAGGGATTTTTTTGTA
>WQZE01000110.1 GCA_009780875.1 Bacillota bacterium
AATCCACAAACTTGTATCCAGGGCGAGTTGGTCCGACCGTGCCTCTCCTAAAAGTTTCACCCTCTTGCACCACTTGATTGTCCCGATTGCTCACCTTTTTCCAATCACCATTGTCCTCAGTGTATCCAATCTGAAACCACAAATTGTGTTGCCAAGCGACATAGAGTGTGATATCTGTGGTCTCCGTGGTCACCAAATCCGAAAAATCAACCTTGTCTTTCTCATCGTACTTTGGCGTGTCGCCACTGTTGTCCACCGCCCAGTAGTAGTCCGCAATGTTGTAATCTGCTTTTTTGGGTGCATTGATAGGATTGTTGCTGTACAACTTTTCTAGCGTAGGCACCTTGATGCCCACAGGGAACACCATTTGCAACTCGCCCTTGTTATTGGAGCCAATCCCCCCTTGCAAACCATAGGTCACTCGTGCAGGCTCAGGTGGCTGGTCAAAACTTGACTCTGGAATCTTGTTGCACCCCACCATCACACTCACACAAAAAAAAGCAAGCAAAGCAAGGGTAGCCACACCTACCAGTCCTTTTTTGTTTTGTTTTACTTTTGTTTTGTTTTTGTTCAAAAACAATCTCCTTGCTTTGTGCAATCTTTGAGGGCAAACAACTTGTGTTTGTATTGCAAAAGACCACTCAATCAATAGTATGTGTGTTTTTTTGCAAATTGCACTCCACACCTTGCACATTGTATACCAACAGTATAGCATATTTTTTTGCATAAGTATACTAAATTTTGCATAATTATGCAAAATTTATTTGCTTTTTTGTTTCCAATTTGTTCACTATTTGTTCAAAAATACCCAATTTTGCCTGTTTTTTCCATATTTTTCCAGTTTTTGCCCCTATTTTTGCACTTTTTTACAAAATTTGCTCTCGTTTCATTTTTTGCTTTATACATTTTTTATACATTTATACAAAAAAACTAGACCCAAAATAAGAGCCTAGTTTTTTGATGATTTTCCTTTTTTTGCGTGCTATATCCCCACGCTCTCCCCACTATAAGCATCTTGATACAACACCCAATACCCCTTGCCTTTGGGGTGCATCGGTTGCAGCGGCAACCATTGACAATACCCATCTAGTTCGGGCGGCGGCAAGGGTGTATAGGGACTTGGCACGGCATAACAAATATAATCCGGTTTTTTACCCACAAGCCCAATACAGTAGTATCTACCGTTATTGTCAAAGTCAATTTTGCACCACTTGGTATCTGGCAACAGTTTTTCAAGTTCGGTCTCTCGCTGATAGGTCTCAAAAAGTTTTTCAATTTGTACAGACAATCTATCATAAAAAGACAAGGGTGCATTTTTTTGAGCAGACTGCGTCACAAAAGAGTTGTTGGGTTGCAGGCTTGGTATATCCACAATGGGTGGCAACGGAGCCGATGCCACAAAGGCACCACTCCCCCGCTCGCTGTGAGCATTCCAACTGGTAGGGGCGCTAGGTCTCTCCCCAAAACTCCTTGGCATCTCCACCCTTGTATTTTTGTGGCACCGCTGCATTGCCTCAAATTGCCCCATCCCTACCGTTTGCGTTGGGTAGGACTGTGTGCTTGGCTGGCTTGTGTCTACGGTGGTTTTTGCGGTCGCAAATTCTGCGCCACTCACCTTGTCCATCACAGTCGCATCATACGCCACACTGCTTGCAAAGGCTTGTTGTGGAGAGACCCCTTTGGGTGCCGACGGCTCTAAGGGCTGTAAAGGTGGATTTTGTACAAGCCCAAATTGAATATCTCCAAAAGGAACTTGGGGTATGCTTTGTGCTTGCACACTCCCGGTGGACGGATGGGTGCTGTGCGCTTCTGCTTTTTCTTGGGATATTGGCTCCCCAATCATTCCGTTTTCAAACTGACCATCCTTGTACAAATCATAAAAATTGACGGATGCAATTTGCGTGTCATCATAGGCTGGCGTGTCCAACAGTTGCAATACACTCTCAAAATCTTTGTCAAAGGAGGGTGTGGGTCGTGTGTATGCCTCCCTTGCTCGTGGATTGGACTCCAAAGCCGTATCTGTGCTACCCCTATCTTGGGGCACGCTCTGCTCACTCACACGCACAGGGGTGCTTGTGGACTCATCCAAACTTGCAACCGCCACACTCCTTGTCACCTCACGCTTGATGCCATCCATCATATTGCCCTCCCAAAGTTTGACCGTGCCGTTGGTGCCATACAAATAAGGTTTGTCAAAATTCTTGTATCGCAAGAACAAAATACAGTGCACCGTGTCCGCCGTACCCATACTCTCCAAAATTTCAAATTTGGCATTGATTCTTCCGTTCATACCGAGCAAAAACACCTGCACGCCCTCACTCGTTTTGAGAGCACAAGCATACTGTCCTTTGTCTAGGTCTTGCAAAATCCCACTGATATGGCAAGAAAAACCGTACTCACCTTTCTCCATCGCTACGGTCGCCTTTGCCTCATCGTGCAGTCCCTGCATGATCACCAATTTTTTGTCAAACTTTATTGCCATCTTCTCTCTCAGTGCCAAACACCATCTCGTGACAGTCCTTTGACTTGTATATTTTGAATACTCCCTATATGTACTAAAATTATACAATATTTAGTATGAGGTATTTTGTCATATGTTGACACTTGCTAGATATATTTGTCGTTTGTCCCCTTGCAACACAAAAAACCGTGCATCAAACACGGTTTTTTGTGACATATTTTGTATTTTTGCATTTTTCCTGTGCCCTAATTGGCACCCGCTCGTATCGCCTCAACAGGTTTGCGTCTACACACTTTTAACATAGGTCCCAAAACGCCCAACACCGTACTTGCAAGCAATCCACCCAACAATATTCCATACTGAGCAATGCCCGGGATAAACCCGCCCAAAAACCACTGGGATTCATTGAATGTTGTTGCAAGCAATGTGTGCACAAGCACTACGCCAAATCCAAAAGTAATCAGCGTTCCTATCAAACTCTCGGAAGCATAGATGGCAAAGATATCCTTGCCACTTGCTCCCAATCCACGCAAAATACCTATTTGCTTGCGACTAGATGCCATCGTACTCGCCGCAAAATAAGCACTCAACGCAACGGTAACCACCACAAACGCAGGTGCAATCACCCAAAAGAAATCCCTATAACTCCGTACAGAACTCCTCATAGATTGCATCTCAAAATCTCCAAACCCAACAAATTGCCCCCCGATCTCTGCACTCCAAGGATTGTGCAGATACTTGGAATCGGAATTATTACTACCCGCATTGGCATATGCCATATACCCATCCTCTCTCATTTGATAGGATTTTTTTGTGTATCTAATGTCCTTAGATTTTTTGCCCGACTTGGGAACAATGGCATACTTGTACCTAGGTTTAATATTTTTGGCAAGGTTTGTTTCAAAAAACTGTTTGCCCATCACCATCATATTGGCAGAAACAGGTGCATACACACGATAAGGATTGTATCCAACTCCAAAGTTTTTTTGATACATTTCCTTTGCATCATCCAAGTTCATCTTGGTTGCATAAATGCCCACAATGGGAGTGCTAATGGCATCTTGCTCCACTGCTTCCAAATTGTTTTTCAATCGAACATCTATCAAAGGCTTGTTGTCCAAAAACTCTTGCATTGAGTTCACTTCCACTCTGGGGCCATCTGCAAACTTATAGCCAAATTTTTGATAAGCATTAAACACAAAGTCACTAATCAACACCCCACCTTGGTCATTGGGCATTTTTCCACACACAAGACCCTTTGCATCTATTTGTTCAAAATTGCTGACATCCCCCACACCATTGGCATCGTCCCAAAGCACCATCTTTCCCTCACTACTGTACCACTGACTTTGCGAAGACATCTTGTACAAGGACTCAAATGTAGAACTCCATCCACCCCCATTTTGAGGTGCAAAATACATACTGGTATCAAAATCATTCACACTCAAAACTACTTTACCATAAGAAGCATAGTCGTTGATTTGCTCTTGTGCAAAAAAACCATCTTCACTCCCAAAAAGTGCATCAGGCATATTGTCTTGCCACCAATGAAAATCATTATCATCCCGTCTTGGCCACTCTGCCTTGACCGCCATCGTGTTGCTGATGGAATCATACTTGTATAGTAATTGTAGTTGTCTACGGTTGACATCAAAAGTAAACATTGTGACCATCACACCCACAAAACCCACAAAAAGTACCGGCAAGATTGCTACCGCCACAAATCTGAGCAGGTGCTTTTTGATGATACCCAATCCCAATCTCATGGCAAAAGAAAGCGACAACCCTTTTTGCTTGTTTGATGACTTTGGTGTCTTTGTATCTTTGGTCTCCCCAGCATTGGATAAAGACAGTTCATCCCTATTGTCTGCACCGGCATTGTCTGGATGACCGTTTGGAAATTCACTCATTTTTTGCGTAGTTTGTTGACACAAATTGACTTGGTCGTCCACAATCTTGCCGTTTTCAATTTTAATGATGCGGTCACCATACTTGACCGCACTCTCAGCATCGTGAGAGACCACCACTACCAAAGTACTTTGAGACAACTCTTTGAGTATGCCAAAAATGACCTCGCTCGTGTCTCCATCCAGGTTGCCCGTAGG
>WQZE01000111.1 GCA_009780875.1 Bacillota bacterium
ATAATAGCCCACTCCAATCAATGCAAATCCAAACACCAAAAATCCTACCGTGCGTGCCACAAACCTAGCAAGCGATTCCATCCTCTGCCTTTTTTCTGGCGGTTGTGCCTTTTGCAAGTTTTGCAAACTATCTACGGCTTTTTGTTTGTTGTCCATATACAAGACCGCTCTTGGTTGCACGGTCTCTACGGTCTCAATGGCATAGGCGTGCTTGGTATCAAAACAAACTTGTACAACTGCATCCACCTCGTACTGCTCACACGCCTCTTTGGTGCCCCTGCCTCTAAAATAACCTGTACGCACGGATTGTCCATCAAAAAAAGCAAACTCACAAAAAAAATCATCCATCTCAATCTGCTTGCCATCCGCAGTCACTTTGAGATAACCATCTTTTGTTTTTGCAACAATCACCCCTTGCACGACATCCCAACTTTTGCCCACACGCCTCTTGGCAAGTTGTGTGTACAAAACTCTTTCTAGCACCCCATAAGACACTCTATAAAGCAAATAAAATGCCCCAACCATCATCAAAACAAACAAAACAATGGCAGCACTATAAATACCCCCACTACTTTTTGCCATCAAAACAATCAAAGAGACAAGTGCTACCAAAAGTCCTATCAACCCAATACACACGCAACCACTCACCACAATTTCCTTGCTCGTCAAAATACTACCCAAAAGTTTTTTGGGCGTGCTTTTGTCAACACTTGCAAGAGGTCTTGCCTTGATGTTGTCTATCGTCTCGCTATCTAGGGTAGCGATGGATTTTAGTTGTGATTTTTTGGGTCTAATCATAGAACTATATGGGTACCTTTTGCCTATGCCTCTCCTCTTGGGGGCGTGCTTGGCTTGTCACCGTATTTGGGTTTGCCACCGTGATGGTTTTTGAATGGCTTGTGATTCTTTTTGGCGAAATCCTTTTTGCCTTTGTCTCCACCGGGTGTTTTGGGTTTGTCATCTTGCTCTCGTTTGTTGGGCACACCTGGGCGTCCACCGCTAACACTCCCGCCGACACTCTCGGCGTTCTTTTGCCAAGGCTTGCGATTTTGCCCCTTTGCAAAAGAATCACTGCTTGTAGGGCGAGAGTGGGTACTGGGGGCTTTGGATATCTCCACTGGCACACCCTCAGCACCTGCCTCTTGCCTTTGCTCACAAAACTCGTCTATGCTGAGTGTCAAGTACTCTATTTTGTCATTGTGCTCACTACGCAATTTGACATTGCCTTTGAGATGCCCAATATCAACCACCTTGCAACAACGACCATCTTTGAGACAACAGTGAGACCCGACTTTTGGACACTTTTTGTTGACACTATCATAAAACTCATTTTCATAGGCAAGACAACACATCATCTTGCCGCACACGCCCGCCAATTTGCTCATGCTGAGCGACAAGCCTTGTGTCTTTGCCATCTTCATACTTGTCTTGGGGACTTCTAACCCTTTGGCACAACAGCACTCTCTGCCACACGAACCGAGCGCACCCATCGTAACAAACTCATCCCTCTCGTTGATTTGACGGAGTTCTATTCTGCAACCAAATCTTTGAGCAAGTTGCTTGACCAACTCCCTAAAATCCACCCTACCATTGGACACAAAGCAAATCAATAACTTGCTTGCGTCCAAAGTGTACTCTATGTGATTGATACGCATTGCTAGACCGGATTTTTCCACCAACTCCAATATTGTCGGTCTAATCTCCTCGGCGCGCTGTTGGTTTCTTTGGTGCTTTTCGGTGTCTTTGCTCGTAGCCACCCGCAAGATGGGTTTGAGCGGCTCAATCACCTCACTTGCTTTGACGCTCGTGTTTTGCAAAACGCATTCCAAATATTCAAGCCCCCTCGCACTCTCCACAATGCAAGGTGTACCTTTGGCAATTTGCAACCCTTTTGGGTCAAAATAATATATTTTTGCAGAACCTCTAAACCGAAAACCTATCACATTGCGTAGGTTGTCCTCGTGCTCTACTCCATCCCTACCTGGCATACTTCTCCCATACTTGTCGCAAAACCCTGTTATCAATGTGGTTTTGCCAAATGTCGTTTTTCCAGTATCTCAAAAAGCATTTCATCCACTATCATTGTAGCATTCCCATTGTGTTGCAATCTTTGTTTGGTGTGCTTTATTTGTGGCAAGATGCGTCCAATACTAGAAGCATTATAAAACTCTACCAATTCTATTATATCACTTTTTCCAAAATTTGGCAAGTCAAGTTGCATCAAAAAGGGCAACCTGTCAAAATAATTTTGCCCATTCTCCAAATCAAAAAAACCTTGACTTTCAAAGATGCTCACCAAAATGGTCTCCATATGCTCCACAACACGCAAAAGGTTTGCCTTGTTGTCAAGTATTTTCTTGGCTACCTCCAATATATTGGCACTCGTTTTGAGTCGCACCAACACCCACACTGCCAAAAGTATGCTGTCTATTTCACCTGGTGTGTTGAGTATTTGCTCTGCACATTGCAAGGAACCACCACAAAAAGCAAGTGCCATCTCAAAATTCGGATTTTGTCCATATTCTTTTTGCAATACTTGTCTGATTTGCGATAGAGCAATTTGTCTATGAAAAATCTTGGTGCACCTTGATTGGATGGTGCCAAGCACACCTGTCTCCGTGGATGCACAGAGCACAAAGCAAGCATTGCGTGGTGGTTCTTCCAGCGTTTTGAGCAGTTTGTTTTGTGCCTGCTCTGTGGCTTTGGCTATATCTGCCACCACAAAAATCCGCTTTTCGCTCTCCGCCGTAGCCCTGAGTGAATGCTCGCAAATTTTGTCAATATCATCCACCACAATCTTGTCTTTGATGACGCAAACGACATCAGGGTGAATATCCCTTTGGATACGCCTACAATCACTGCAATCCCCACAGCCACCTTGTTTGCAGATACTTTGCATTGCAAACAATCTTGCTAGTGTCGTGGTTGCTAGCAAATCTTGCGATACCAACAAACAACCCTTTTGTCCACACTGAGACAACAAAGCAAAGGATGGTTGCTGTTTGAGTAGTTGATAATATTCTCGTTGATTCAACATCCAAAATCCTCTTGCCTACTTTCAAAACCCTAGCAGTCTATCCACCTGACATTTGATTTGTGCCTGGGTTTCTTGGATACTGCCGCTTGCATCTATCCTTACCATTCGTCGTTTGTTCTTTTTTGCAAGTGTTTCAAATCCTTTATAAACGCTATCATAAAACGCCTTGTCATAAAGTTCCATTCTATCATCCCTATCAAGTCCACCTTTGCGTGCAAAACCATCCTCAGGCTTTATGTCAAGCCAAAGAGTCAAATCTATCTTGGTGCCATCTGTCACAAATTTCTGGATATTTTCTATGGTGTCAATATCCAATCCGTGTGCAAACCCTTGATAGCAGACCGTGCTATCCACAAACCTATCACATACAACGGTTTCACCACGCAACAAGGCGGGCTTGATGCGTTTGTCAAAATGCTCCGCTCTACTCGCCATAAAAAGCATTAGTTCCGCTTTTTTGCAAAGCCCCTTGTTGTCCTTGTCTTTGATGAGGTCTCTAATTTTGTCTGCAATCTCCGTGCCACCAGGCTCATAGGTTTTGACTGTCTGAATGCCTTTTTGCAAAAGGTATTCAGACAACCAATTGGTGTGGGTAGACTTCCCCGCCCCATCAATCCCCTCTATTGTAATAAACTTGCCAAGCATACTCCCTCACTCATTGGTTTGTTATTTTCAAAATATCGTGTAATGCCTTTTGTAGCGTCTCAATATCTGCTACCGAGTCACAAATCGTGACAATAAAAACAAGATACTGCTCCGTGTACATTTCTGCCACAATGCCTCTTTGCACAAGTGCATCAAACACTTGCTTGCCACACATACCGTAGTGCTTGCAGTCAACGACCAAGCGAGTGTAGTCCGCATTGTCAAGCGTGTAGATGCTTTGTTTGAGACTGGCAAGCACCTCTTGCAAGGCGACATATTTTTTTTGATTGTGATAGGCGTACTCTACTCCATACTCAATGCTTGCAAGCAACAAGTAAGATGGGCTTGTCGTGCCCAGCAAATCCAAACAATGCTCAAATCTTTGTAGCAACCCCTCGTTGGCAACCAAAGACAGTGCACCTTGGGTCAGAGTCGCCAGTGTCTTGTGTGCCGAGGTAATCGTAATATCCGCAAAGCCAAAATAAGCAAAGTCCTGCAATCCAGCAAACAAAAAATGGGCTCCGTGTGCGGCATCATTGAGAATTATTTTTTTTTGCGACCTTGCAAACTCCCACACCTCTCTCTCTATCACACGACCAAAATAATCCGGGCTGGTAAAAGCCACAGCACACACCGTTGGATACTTTGCAAATGCGTCTTTCAAATCTTGCACGGTTAGGCTCGCCGCCAACTGGGAAGGTTGTGTACAACCTTGTGTGGTCTCCACACTTGTCCCTGTTGCCCCGCACAAAAAAAGATTTTTGCCCGCCAATTTGCAACCATCATACACACTTTTGTGCACACTGCCAAACGCAAGCACATCCTCACCCACCGCCATCAAAGCGGCCTTGATACCCAAAGATG
>WQZE01000112.1 GCA_009780875.1 Bacillota bacterium
GCTGGCGGGCGTGGGTTGTTGGTCATTTTTGAGGGCTTTAACAATGCTATGCTTGGCAAAACGGATGCTGTCATTGAGTTTGCTGACAACATTGCGAGTACGGGCGAAAAAATGGGCGAGCAGTTCCATATCAACTATATAGAACTTGCGGATATTGAATTTGGGTACTGCACCGAGTTTTTTGTCATCAATTTGCACAAAAAGACCACGCTTGCAGACATTGATAGGTTTAGAGAAAACCTGATGAACATTGGGGACTGCGTGCTTGTGATTGGTGATTTGTCGCTCATCAAGGTGCATGTGCACACCAATGAGCCTGGCAAAGCACTCTCGTATGCACTCAAATTGGGTGAGATTGACAAGATTAAGATTGAAAATATGTTTGAGCAAAACCGTGTATTGATAGCGGCACAACCGGAAGACCTCAAACCACAAGGTATGGTTGCCGTGTGTGCGGGTGAGGGGCTTGCCAATATTTTTAGGGACTTGCAAGTGGATGGCTGCATTGAAGGCGGACAATCTATGAATCCAAGTGCCGAGGACATTGCCAAGGCTTGTGACCAAGTGCGTGCAAAGGATGTATTTGTGTTGCCAAACAACTCCAATATCATTTTGGCGGCTGAGCAAGCAAAGCATTTGAGCAAACGAAACATTATCGTGGTGCCAACCAAAAGCGTGCCTGAGGGTCTGTCAGCTGCGCTTGCCTTTAATCCCGAGGACAGCGTGAGTATCAACACCAACCAAATGACAGAGAGCACACGACAAGTCAAGTCGGGCTCTGTGACTTGTGCCGTTCGCACAACAGAGATGGATGGCTTGCAAATTAGCGAGGGTGATATCATTGCACTTGGTGGCAAAAAAATTGTCAGTAACGGTGCCGATATCAACGCAGTGACCACGAGGCTTGTGGACACGATGGTGGACGAGAATGCCACTACGATTACGCTTTATTATGGTGACCAAATCACGCTAGAAGCAGCGGAGGAGTTGTCCAAAGAGTTGTCCAAAAAGTACAAACAATGTGATGTGGATGTACAATGTGGTGGGCAACCCGTGTATCACTATTTGGTATCCGTTGAATAATCAATAAAACAACATTTGCAAACGACAATCTCACAAGAGGTTGTCGTTTTTTTGAACAAAATACACGCAAAACTTTGCAAAAATGCAACCTAAAAGGTCAAAAATGCACGCAAAAATGGTTGACAAATGTTGATTTGTGTGGTATTATTATAAAAACTAATAGAAAGATTTTGCACAATTTCAATTTTGTATTTTGCAATTGTGTGACGACATTGGATAGGTTTTTTTTGAAGATAATCAACTGATATGGGAGCAATGACCTCTTTGCCCCCCTCGGTTTTTTATTGCTTTTTTGCGTTTCACTGCATATCAGCGGTGCAAATAAAAAAATTGGTAGGCAAGAGAAAGGAGAAAACAATGGAAGTCAAAAGAGTTTTGGACAAAATGAGCGTGCAACAGTTTGTGGACGAGCAGGTGAGTGCCATCAGACAAAAGGTGGGCAAAGACAAAGTCTTGTTGGGTCTCTCGGGCGGCGTGGACAGCAGTGTCTGTGCAGGGTTGTTGGCAAAGGCAGTGCCCGGACAAGCCGTATGTATCTTTGTGGATACCGGGCTTATGAGGCTGGGTGAGGCGGACAAAGTCAAAAAAGCCTTTGCTGGCAAAGACTTGCAGTTGGTGGTAGTGGATGCCGAAAAACGCTTTTTGGACAAGTTGAAAGGTGTCACCGACCCCAATCAAAAGAGAATGATTATTGGGGAGGAGTTTGTCCGTGTCTTTGAAGAGGAGGCAGCCAAACTGGGCAAATTTGAGTGGCTATCACAAGGAACCATTTATCCAGATATCTTGGAGTCCAATGGCAAGAATGCGGTCAAACCTCACCACAATGCGGGCGGGTTTCCCAAAGAGACAAAGTTCAAGGGGCTTGTGGAGCCTTTGTACTATTTGTACAAAGAAGAAGTGAGACAAGTAGCGAGAGCGTTGGGATTGGGTGAGGAGTTGAGTGATAGACAACCTTTCCCAGGTCCTGGTTTGGGTGTGCGTTGTATTGGCGAATTGACCAAAGAAAAACTGGATATTTTGCGTGTTGTGGATGACATTGTTGTGTCAGAAATTGACAAGTTGAAAGACAGACCCAAACAATACTTTGCAATTTTGACGGGGGTCAAGGCGACTGGTGTCAAAGAGACCAGCGAGATTGACCAAACGAGTGGCTTGGCGTATGGAGCAAGGGTGTATGACTATGTGGCGTGTATCCGCACCATCAATACGACCGACTTTGTGACCGCCAAGAATGCAAAATTGTCCTATGAAATTTTGGACAAGATTGTGACACGGATAACCAAGGAGTGCAATCGTATCAGTAGAGTCGTGTATGATATCACAGACAAGCCACCGGCTACCATTGAGTGGGAATGAGAATCCAAATAACAGAATCAAAAACAAAACGAAAATAATAAATGGCTCAGTGCTTTGGGGCGTGCAAGTTTTTTGAAAAGGCGTACGGGCAACAAAGTGTTTGAGGTGATGGAGAATAAAAATTATGGCAAAGCACATTTTTGTGACAGGTGGCGTGGTCTCAGGACTCGGCAAGGGGATGACGGCGGCTTCTTTGGGGCGTACGCTCAAAGCAAGAGGATTCAAAGTGGCTATCCAAAAATTGGACCCATATATGAATGCGGACCCAGGCAAAATCAATCCGTTGGAACACGGTGAGGTTTATGTCTTGGATGATGGCAGCGAGTGCGACCTTGACCTTGGACACTATGAGAGATTTGTGGATGAGAGTTTGACCGGTTACAATACAACGACTGGGGGAAAGGTGTATGCCAATCTCTTGGAAAACGAGGCCAACTTTAAGTACAGTGGCAAAACCATTCAGGTCGTGCCACATATCACAGATGAGACAAAACGCATTGTGTATGAGTGTGCCAAGACAAGCAAATGCGATGTGTTGATAACAGAAATCGGCGGTACCGTGGGTGATATTGAGAGCCTTGCATTCTTGGAGGCCGCTAGACAAATTGGTGCGGAGAAAGGTGCGGGCAATTGTTTGTTTATCCATGTTGCTTGGATACCTTATATCAAAGCGAGCGATGAGCACAAATCAAAGCCTGCACAACACAGCGTGCAAAGGTTGCAAGGACTTGGCATCAGCCCCAACATTATCATTGCAAGGAGCGATGACCCCGTGGGCGAGGATGTGCTTGACAAAATCAGCAGGTTTTGCAATGTCAAAAGGGATTGCATTGTACCCAATGTGACTTTGTCGCACTTGTATGAGTTGCCCATTTATTTGCACGAGAGAGGGCTTGATACCGTTGTGTGTCGTGAGCTCAAACTCAAAGGCGAGAGCAATTTGACGGAGTGGTATGACCTTGTTGACAAAATCAAAAATAGAGACAAACAAGTGGAGATTGCGATGGTGGGCAAATATGTTGACCTGCACGATTCCTATTTGTCTACCATTGAGGCACTCAACCACGCTGGATACCATTTGGGTGCAAAAATCAAGTTGCGTTGGGTCAATACGCTCCATTTGACACAAAGCAGTGTGTCCGATGAATTGAGCGGCGTAGATGGTATTTTGGGGCTGGGTGCCTTTGGTGCCAATGGTGCAGAGGGTTTGATTGCTGCGGCTCAGTATGCAAGGACCCAAGAGATTCCTTATTTTGGTATTTGTATGGGTATGGAGGCGGCGGTCATTGAGTTTGCACGCAATGTGGCTGGGCTACCGGGTGCCAATAGTACAGAGATTGACAAAAAAACCAAGACGCCTGTGGTGCATATGGTCAACCATCCCGCAGCACTCAAAAACAAAACCAAAGAGGGCACAATGCGTATTGGTGCGTATGAAATGCACCTTGAAAAAGGCACCAAAATTGCTGAACTTTATGGCAAACCCGTGGTAGCAGAGCGCCATCGCAATCGTTATGAGGTCAACAATGCCTATGTAGAGCAACTTGTCAAGGCGGGGCTTGTGGTATCGGCTACCAGTAGTTATGGCGAGTATGTGGAGGCAATTGAACTTGCTGACCACCCCTACTATGTAGCAACGCTCTCTCACCCAGAATACGCATCTAGACCCAACAGACCCAGTCCGTTGTTCTCAGGCTTTGTAAAAGCGTGCTTGGAATAATCCACGATTACTATTTGTCCAAAGCTGTTTTGAAGATAAAAAATTGGTGCCTTGCGGGGTGCCAATTTTTTGCTAGTCTCGCGCAACACTTGACAAGGTGTGGCGGTGGCAAAGCGGATAGAGATGGGCTGATATGGTAAAAAGGTCTGTCCACACGGATAGGCTTTTTTTTTAATGTTGATTTTGGTATTTTTACGACCAAAAGATAGATTAGAAAGGCTTATCTCTTAGGGGTTAAGTCTATTTTATTATGCGATGTGTGCGAGCAGTGCAAAAGTGGGTAAAAAACCAGGAGTAAATAGAGAAAGGGCTTTTCATTTTTTAAGGATGGCACCGTGATGGTGAACACCAAGGGGAACAGATAATGAGAGAAATTAAGGATATTAA
>WQZE01000113.1 GCA_009780875.1 Bacillota bacterium
CCACTGTGCCCGTACCTATCGCCCCTACCGCTTGATCGCCGCCACCTGCTACCACTTTGACCGTGGATGACAAGCCGCACTCTTTGGCTACTTTTGGCAAGATAATCCCCACGACCTGAAAACTCTCAAAGATTTTGGGCAATTGCGTCTCTGCTTGGATACCCAAATATTGACACATTTCCATAGACCATTTTTTGCTTTGCACCTCAAAGTACAAAGTGCCTGAGTTATCCGTGACATCACTTGCAAAAATTCCACTCACACGATACAGCAAATAGTCTTTGGGGAGCATAATTTTGGCTATCTTTTGATGGTTTTGCGGCTCATTTTGCCGCATCCAAAGCAACTTGGGGGCGGTAAATCCTACAAAGCAAAGACTGCCAAACTTGTCAAGCAATTGCCCCTCAAAATGAGTGTTGATTTGCTCGGTTTGCGACACGCTGCGGTTATCGTTCCACAATATACAGGGTCTAATCACCGCATCCTCTTTGTCAAGAGTCACAAGTCCGTGCATATGACCGCAAAAACTGACCGCCTTGATTTGCGTTATATCGTGCTTTTTGCCAAGTGTTTTGACCGCCCCTACAAAAGCATTGTACCAATCTTGTGGGTTTTGCTCACTCCATCCAGGATTGGGATAGTGACACGCATACTCCACTTTGGCGGTGCCAAGCATCTTGCCATCACGGTCACAGAGCAAAATTTTGAGAGAAGAGGTCCCCAAATCAACGCCTAAATACATAACCTATCCTCCATACACAAGACTATTGATAACACTTTCAAGGTACTCTTGTTTGCCACTTTTGACCTCTATGGACGGGAGTGCTTTTGCATATTGTGCAAGTTTTTCAAAGTCGGTTTTGCCCTCCACAATTTCTTTGCCCACACCTTTTTCAAAACTTGCATATCTCTCTTTGAGATTGCCTTCTATGCGTCCATCTTTTTGTATTTTTGCGGCAGCACGCAACCCCAAAGCATAGGTATCCATACCCAAAATATAGGCGATTTACAAATCCTCTATGGTGTTGGATTGTCGGCGGCACTTTGCATCAAAATTGAGCCCCCCATTGACAAATCCGCCCGCTCGCAAAGTCTCCAACATACAAAGCGTAGCCGTAGCAACACTGGTGGGGAAACAATCCGTGTCCCACCCAAGCAAGGAATCCCCCTCATTGGCATCAATGCTCCCAAACATACCATTGATGCGTGCCGTCGCTAGTTCGTGCTCAAAAGTATGCCCCGCCAAAGTTGCGTGATTGGCCTCCACATTCATTTTGAAATCTTTGTCAAGTCCGTGTTTTCTCAAAAACCCAACGCAAGTACTCACATCAAAATCATATTGGTGCTTGGTGGGTTCTTTGGGCTTTGGTTCAATATAAAAATCTCCCTTAAAGCCAATTTTTCGCCCATAATCCCTAGCCATTGTCAAAAATCTTGCCATATTGTCAAGTTCAAGTTGCATATGGGTGTTGAGTAGCGTATCATAACCTTCTCTGCCACCCCAAAACACGTAGCCCGTACCCCCCAATTTGACCGTTGCTTCCAACGCTGTTTTGACTTTGGCTGCCGCTATGGCAAAGACATCTGCGTTGGGGCTCGTGGCTGCTCCCGACATAAACATAGGCTCACTAAAATTATTGGCGGTGCCCCACAAAAGAGAGATGCCCGTTTGCTTTTGTTTTTGTGCCAAATACTCTGCCATTTGCGTGATATTATCCAGCGTTTCGCTCAAATTTTTGCCCATAGGTGCAATATCATTGTCGTGAAAACAATAATAATCCATCCCAAGATTTTGCATAAACTCAAATCCAAAATCCGCCTTTGCCTTGTAGATATCCATTGGGTTTGTTTTGCCAAAATTTTTGTCAATGGTTCCTTGCCCAAAAATATCACTCAACCCACTACAAAGTGTATGCCAATAAGACATTGCAAATTTGAGTTGCTGTCTCATCGTTTTGCCACCAATTTTTTCCTCAGGGTTGTAAAACTTGAAACTGAGTGGATTGGTTGACTTTGCACCTTCATACTTTATTTTTGAAAATTTTTGCATTTTCTCCTCTTTTCCTTATTGAAAGGACTTTTGCACAAGCAAAAGGGTGTTTTATCATTAAAAATATCACCTAAAAATATATATATGTACCATTATACTCTTTTTTGTACAAATTGCAAGACAAATCACGCAAAATTATGGACAAAAATATAGATGTTTTGCAAGCAAACTGCAAAAAAGGTTCTGTTGACAAAGTATTTTTCTATATTATATGACCAATACTCCAAAAAATTCAAAATATTTGCAAAATTTTTAAGAAGTTTGGTTTTTGTCTTTACTATTTTTTCAATTTGTGCTATAATGCAACTATGAAGAATTACGAACAGTACACTTCTAGCGACCACAAGATTTATCACCAATCAGACACAAATCTTTGTTTTGGTGAACATTTTCACACCAATTTTGAGTTTGTGCATTGTTATGAGGGGGAGTTGTGTATTGGGTGCGATGGTCGTTTGCATACACTGCATCCAGGGCAAAATTTGCTCATTCTGCCCTATGAAACACACTCTTTTGTGACACACAAAGCATCAAAAAGTTATCTCTGTGTTTTTAGTGCAGATTTTGTGCCTGATGTCTACGGCAAACTACAAAATGCAAAATGGAACCTGCGACTCGTGGATCCAATTTTTGAAGAGATAACAAGCCTAGAAATTGAAAATTTTCAAACCTCCCTTTGTGAGTACTTTCAAAAAGCCTTTTTGTACAAACTCTGCTCTTTGGCTTTCCAAAAGGGCTTGGAGTCCACCACCTCTACCAATCTTGCCATTGACAAAAATCTTTTGCAGTACATTGCACAAAATTATCACCAAGACCTGCAAATCAAACTGCTTGCTGAAACCTTTGGCTACAACGAAAAATATATTACTCATTTTTTTCACAATAATTTTGATTGCAGTTTTTCGGTCTATCTCAACAATATCCGCCTCTCCTATGCCCAAAAGTTTTTGCAAGAAACTACGCAAACGGTGACACAAATCACCCACCAATGTGGCTTTGGCTCCATCCGAAATTTTAATCGTCATTTCTTTGGCAAATTCAACCAGACCCCCACCGATTACCGCAAGTCCTTATCAGCACACGCCAAACATTCGTGATTGGGTTTTGAACAACCCATATCACTCGATCTTTTCACCGCCCAAACACTCCCTCTTGCTATGGAGCACTTTCACCACTCATACTTTTTGGTAAAATGTGGTAAATTATGATAGGGCAACCAATCGCATTTTATCAAATTTCCAAAATTTGGCTATTTTGGTTGCTTTCGCTTACAAAATATGCTATAATATATTGTGTTTATGCAAATATTTGTTTGATTTGTCATTGCAAGTCAAATTTGTTTTTGCGTTTTCTATGTGTTTGCATACAGTAGACACACAAAGCCAAATTCTTTGTTCAAATTTTTGGGGGACCTTATGCGTACCAACAATTCAATCAAAAACCGTATATCTACAAGAGTCTTTTGTGTTCTTGTGATTTCCTTGCTTTTGCTCGTCGCAATGGGCAGCAGCCTCTTGTCAACCAGCACAGCAATCTCGCCTCCCACGATGGTAGCAGCGAGTCAATCTCTTGTCCAAAAGGCGTCCAACAACGACTTTGTGGACTATGAACCCATTGATTTGGGACTCAAAAACGCTCACTTTGATGAGTCTATTGGTGACTTTGGCACCATCCCTGATGGATGGATGGCTATGGATGGTGACCACAACTCTGGTGGCACCAACGGTGTCATTGATTTGACACCCAGTGTCTTTGACCAAAACCGAGACAAATACAAACTTGATGTGCTGGATTCCGCCAACGGAGGTATCCGTGATGGGCACTATATCCAAACCCCTTTCTTGTCACAAAACAACCAAAACACACGCACCGCCTTGATGGTCAACACCGCCACAAACAAAGATATTGTAACTGGGTTGGCATCATCTAGCATGAGTTTGCAAGCCAACGGCTTTTATTTTATCAGCGTGTGGGTCAAAACGAGCAATTTTGCGGCGGGGCAAGGTGCTGCAATCTCTATCAATGGATTACCCCAAGAAATTGCTTTTACCAATATCAACACCTTCCAAGCCAACGGTGAGGATACTACGGACAACGCATACAATTGGCAAAAATACTCTTTTTATATCCGCACAGGTTACAAAAATGAGTCCATCAATCTTGGATTGTCTGTGGGCTATACTTCTAGCCCCGTTTCTACCAACCCAACCAATCCAAATCACCAAGTCGTTTATGCCCCTGCAACGGGCTATGCTCTTTTTGACAACATTACTGCTGAGCAGGTATCCCCTTTGCTTTACAACAAATTGCGTCCGACCAATGCACCTGAATTTGGTGTCAATGTCGCCGCAGATTTGGGCGTAGTCACACTGCCATCTGACAAGCACCGTTTTGTATACGAGCCTTTCCAAACAGATGTATTGGTACTTGACCCTAGTGCCAATGGCTTGTATCAAAATCAAGCCAACCAAGAGGACTA
>WQZE01000114.1 GCA_009780875.1 Bacillota bacterium
GCGGTGCAACTTGAAAGATAGATTGTGTACGCCTTGGAAGTGACTTGTGAGATGGTAAAAGAGCAAAGAGTGACCTTGTAAATTTGTGACTTTTCAAAAAACAAAGAGGAGCATAAATTATGAGAGGAATTGTAAAGAGTACACAAGGTGCAACAAAAAGCACAGAGCAAGGATGGCTTGCGAGAATAACAAAGACGCAGTGTGTGGCAGTGGTGGCACTATCGCTTTGTTTTGTTTTTTGTATGAGTTTTGGTTTGCAGGCAATGTTTAGAGACAAGATTGACCCGCAGAATATTATGCTGGAACAGCGGGCAAGTGCGTACCAACAAGTGAGAAAAAGCACGCAGTCAAAGGTAGAGCAAAAACACGAATTGATGGTGGAAATGGGGATAGAAAACGATGCACAGGGGTAATGGTTGAAGAGTTTGTGAGCGATTATTTAAAGGGTTTGTTTGGGTTGCTTGATAAAAATGTTGAGCCAGGGGTATTGTTGGAGTATGCCAATAGTCAATTTACAGAAGATAACATCAAAGTCATAGCAAATTTGGAACTGCAAATCAATGCTAGATTTTTTGGGAAACAAGAAGGTGCACCAAGTGCAAGAAAGTCTACTAAAATTGGGACTTATGCATATAATGACAAGAGAGGGATTGAATACCTCGCTAGGGAAGCAGATGGGTTGATGTGGGCATCTGGTTTGTGGGCGGTAGCGGCTATTTTTGCAACAGTATTGGGGGTTTTGGCGGCAGCACCAACCTTTGGGCTGGCCGCTATATTGGGAAGCGTGATTGCCTTGATTAGTGGAGCCATGGCTGCATGGACTTTTGGACTCGCAAAGGATGCCTTGAAAGAAGAGAGTACCGCATTGAATTTGTGTGAGCGCGGTCAGTCATATACGATTTACAAAGAGACTGGATTGTTTGGGATTCCTACGGGTTATTCGGTGTATTAGGAGGGCAAATGGAAATATATTTAAATATTTTTTGGCTTGCCATTTTGGGACTGTTCGTTGTGGTATTTTTGACACTGTGCATTGTAGCAAGAATGAATGGGAAATACAAGAAGGATTTTGCGGAACACCGTAGAAAAGTATTGTTTGCCAAGAAGGGATGGATTGTTGTGTTTGTAGTGGTGCTGGCGGGGATTTTGGTTGCGGCGACAGTGGCGACATTCCAAGGAGACTTTGGGGCATCACTTGAAAAGTTGCGATGGATGGGGGGTATTGGCCTTGGATTGGCGTGGATTGTTGTAGGGTTGTATGTAAGCAAAGAGTTGAAAGCCGTTGTGACCTATAAAAAAAGGAAAGAGTCATCAGAACAACAGTGAGAGATTGAGGCAAAAAACAACTTGCAGGAAAGCAGGTTGTTTTTTGCTTGCAAAGTATGGTGGGGAAGGTAATGACCAGCAAGAAGTATGGCCAAATAATCCCAAAAGAACGCAAGCCAACACCTAAAACCCAAGTGTTTTGACCACGCTTGGGCAAACAAGGGATGGAATCATTCACCGCGAACGCAAATATTTAGAATAAGTAAAAATATTAACCAAATATGCTTGACAAGCATATACAAAAGTAGTATAATTGAAATATAGAAAACAAGTTACTTGATTACTTGATTACTTGATTACTTGATTACTTGATTACTTGATTACTTGATTACTTGATTACTTGATTACTTGTGTATACTGGTGTCTATTGGGTCTAGGAGTATACATAGGTGGAGATTGTGATTGCGGTGCAATGAGTGGGTGCTTGTTGTGAACGCCTTGGAAGTAATTTGTGAGATGGTGAGAGGCAAAGAGTGACCTTGTAAATTTGTGACTTCAAAAAAATAATTTTAGGAGAACAAATTGTATGAAAATCGTAAAGAGTACACAAGGTGTAGAGAGTGCCAAAAGCACCAAGCAAGGATGGCTTGCGAGAATAACAAAGAAGCGGTGGGTGGCAGTGGTGGCACTATCGCTTTGTTTTGTTTTTTGTATGAGTTTTGGGTTGCAGGCGGTGTTTAGGGACAAGGTTGACCCACAGAATGTGCCCTTGGAACAACGGGCGTTGCAGTATAGTGGAGTGATAGAGAAGATACACGATAGTGGGGCACGATTAGAAAAGCAAGTTTTTAGAGTGGGACTTACGGAAATAGAGCAAGATGCATATGCCGAAATTGTGAATGGTCAGTGGAATAAGTTGGTAAAATTGTTGGAGACAAACCCAGAAGTTGAACAAATTATTGGCTTTTATGAAAGTTTTGTAGAGAGTGCAGAGCAATTTGGGTGGATAGAGATTGGGCAAGCAATCAGTGATAGAGTGATGGTCAGCCAAACAAATTTGGTGGGGCTAAGGAAATCAGAAAAGATTGGCACTTATGGCTCACAAGATTTGCGTGGTGTGAAATGGCTTAATGCAGAGGCGGACAAATGGAATACGATCACTTTGAATTTCGTGGCGTTGACCGCCGTGCTTGTTGTGGAGGGTGTGATTGCGGCTTTTGTTCCTGGCGGGCAACCTTTTGCTGCTTTCATTGGTGGATTGGTTACCGTGTGTATGTTTGTGCTCAATATTAGTATGGGCAATGCCAAAGAAGCAAGCAAAGGAGCGAGCAATGCGTCCCATATCTTGGAGAAAGGCAAGGGATATTCGGTATACAAAGAGACGGGTTTTTTGGGGATTACAAATGGTTACTCCGTCTATGAGGTGTAGGGATGGACTTGCTGGTTGAGATACTCAACATTGGGTTGGTTGTTTGCGTTGGTTGGTTTGGGGTACTGTTTTTTGGGGCGTGCGTGTATGCTCATAGGAATGATGGTTTTAGATACCATTGTTTTGAGGTGCTCAAAAGACACAAAGTACTGTGTATAAGTTTATTGGTGTCAGCCATTGCATTGATGGGGTATGGGTGCATAGTCTTTGCAACGGTCTCTTGGAGTGAGTCAATTCACAATATTATGCAGGCGATTCTTTGTAGTTATTTGATTTTCGTTGTCTCTTGTATGGGATATATACTTCTTGTGGCATTCTTTTCGTGGCACAAAAAGAATAAAAAGCAAGCAAGTGAGTTGGAATCATAATCACATAGGAGAAACAAGGAATGATTTTTGATGATTGGGATTTGTGATTTTGCGGGATTTTATGCTACAGTTCTTTGTTTGGGATATTGACCAATGTCAATGAGGAAGAAGGTGTAAAATGTCAAAATTGGTTTCGGTGTATATCTTTGTGCTTTTTTTATTGTTGTGTGTAATGACCTATGGGCTTTTTTGTGCGGGGCAGTATATTGCAAGCGTGTGGTTTTATGGCCTTGTTTGGATTGTGGCTTTTCCGTATTTCACGCTTTTGTGTGATACAACGACCAAGTTAAAAAAAGAACGATGTTTTTGTGGGGTACTTTACTGGCGATAATGGTGGTTTTGTATGCTTTGATAGAGGGTGTCTTTAAAAAAGTAGGTAGGGGTGTGGAAGTGATGGTGGCAGAGGTTGCCGTGGCTTTGGCGATGGGGGTCATTTTATTTTTGCTGAGAAAACGATGCGAAAAAAACAAGACAATCACGAATAAAGAGATGTCAAGGATACAATGAGAAAACGAGATAGATTGTGGATGGGTGCATTGATGCTTGTTACGCTGGGCTGTCAGGTTCTGAGTTTGTATGTGAGTTTTTTTGAGGGGTGGGTATGTTATGAGTGCAAATTATCATTTTGGGGATGGGTTTGGAATGGGTACCGTGAGTTGGTGGGTGGCACGCAAAATGCTCTTTTTAAAAAAAGAGTGGGGTGGCGTAGGGAGACAGTGCAAATATAGAACGACATTGGTGGTTGTTTATTGGTTTTTGGCAATGAAGAGGCAAAGCGCGGAGGATGCGGCGTGGTTGATGACCTTGATGGCGATTGTTTTGAATGGGTGCACGCATAAAATTAGAAAGCGTGATTGTGAGGATGGACACAATCAGGTCTGACCGTTATCAAGTACAAATTGTGGGTTGTCCCTGTGAATATGTATGTTGGATAAAATTAAATAAAAACACACTGGTTTGTCTTGGTGGCAATGCGGGGTGTTTTGCATTGTGGGCGATGGTAGTTGCAAAGGAACGGGAGAACAAGCACTGTGCCAGGGGTAAATAAACGATTTGTATCACGAGAGATGGCAAAAAAACATTTGCAAAAAACGCCCTATATTTTGCAGGGCGTTTTTTGCTTGCAAAATTTTGCAAAAAGCGGTATAATATAGGTGGTAAAATGGGCAGGTGTTTCTGCCTTGTTTTGTAGATTGTACAAAGGGTAGGAACAGAGAGAGAAATGAGTGAAAGACAAAAAAACATTCGCAATTTTTGCATCATTGCACATATTGACCACGGCAAGTCCACGCTTGCGGATAGGTTGATGGATTATACCGAGAGCGTGTCCAAAAGAGAACAACAAGCACAGTTGCTTGATAGTATGGCGATTGAGAGAGAACGGGGGATTACCATCAAGTTGACGCCTGTTAGGATGTTTTATCACAAGGAC
>WQZE01000115.1 GCA_009780875.1 Bacillota bacterium
AACTCCCACCCCGGTCATCATTCTTGTGCGGCAAAAAGAACCAGGCCCTACGCCAATTTTCACACCGTCTGCACCTGCGATAATAAGTTCTTCGGTCATTTCTGGCGTACACACATTACCCGCCAAAATGACGCTTTCAGGGAACTCTTGACGAAGCGTAGAGATATATTTGGAGAATTTTTGAATATAACCATTGGGCACATCCACCATCAGTTTGAGTGGAGCCTTTTCAAACTTTTTGTAGGCTCCTTTGACAAAATCTTTGAGGGTTGCAATTTCATTGTTGTCACGCATACCAAGCGTATAAAAACCATATTCAACATCCGTTTGCGACAAGGGTCTTGTGGCTCCTTTGTGCTGCACATCGGAGATGGGTTTGCTGTTCCATTCTGCACTATGGTGCTTTGCAATGGAGGTGAACATTTGATACTCTGCCAATTTTGAAAGCATCAAAAAATTGCCGGTAGCCATATTGCTTGCAATGATGGGCACACCCGAAAACTTGATACCGTGCCTTGTCTCAAAGTTGCGGACAAGGTTGACATCTTGGCGTGACTCCAAAGTGGAGCGTTTGGGCATAATCAGTACATCATCAAAATTGAGTTTAATATCATTTTTTATAAGCATAGTGCCTCACGGTTTTTGTAGTATGCAAAATCAAAAAAATACTTTGCAAGATTTTACATCCTACAAAGTATAACGCATACAAAAAAATTTGTCAATCTATTTGAACCCTTGCCACTGGATTCAACCCTTTTGTGACAAGACAATTTTGTCTTTTGCAATATCCAGCATTGCACTCACGCCATCCAAAATAGCCGTACGCACAGCGGCATTGTTGGCACCTTGACAAACCACAAAAACCCCCAATGCTTTGGGATAAATTTCTTTGAGAATGATGGGTTTGGTCACACCATTTTCTGTCACCAAAATGGGGGTTTCCGTTTTCCCACTGCCAGTCTCTGAGACAATCACTGCCAGCACATACTCCACGCTACTTTCAAAATTGATGGCGACATCAGACTCTCCTACACCTTTGATTTGCCCTATCATACGACCCACTTGTGCCTCTTTTTTGATGATATACTCGTCATAGGTCATGGGGGCTTGCATCGTTGGCTTGTCAACAGATTTGCTTCCCACGCCTCCAAAAATGCTAGTGCTAAAATAAATCAACAGCATCAAAGCAATCGCAACACCCGCCACATAAAACTCAATATGTTTTACTTTTTTGAGTTTGGTCACTACCTGCCCAAATTGTCCTTTGATTTTTTCTGCGTTTTTTGGTTTTTCTATTTTGGCTTTTGACGCACTCTCTTGCGTTGTATCTATCACCCCCTTTTTTTGTCCTTTGGATTTGGGGCTGGGTGTAGACTTTTTGTGTTCACCCGTCATTGCAAAAATGCTTGGCTCCCCTTGTCTAAAAAAGTCACTTTGCACGCCAAACGACGCACCTTTGCCCTTGCTGTCCTCAGACTCCGCAAACGGTCTATTGTCCATTTTTTCTTGGATATGGTCCAAAAAGATAGTGTCTTGCATATTCTCTCCTATAAATTTATTTGAAGATTTGTTATCCAAATACGGTCACCTGAGACCGCTCAATCCCAAGACTTTGGGATACCAAATTGGCAACAAACTCATTTTTGTTGTCGGAATCATTGCCCCCAAGATTGGTATTGGACATATCCACCTTGACCATTTTGGGCGTTATCGTGACGCCCTCCACCTCAGCACTGATTTCTACTTTGGTGCCGGATACACCCCGTGTTGTCAAATAATCCTCTACGCCCTTTTCCAAAAGCCTAATTTTTCTTGCATTGATGATATCCAAATAGTTTTGGTCAAGTTCAAAACTGCCCCCCACATCAAACATATTGTCAATCTTGAACCCGTTTTGCACAAGGGATGGCAAAGGCGCCACAATAATAAAAAGCGTGACAAAGCCAAAGACACCCCTAATAAATTTGTGCATGCGATTGCCGTGCAACAACAAATCTGCCACAACGCCTATGACAACCACGGACAAGATGCTTGTAATCCAAACTGAAATCCCCGTCACACTCACCACCTATCAAAGCATTAGATTGCCTGTGGCAATCACCAACAATAAAAACACAAAATACAAAAACGAAAGAGCAATCAAAATAATGGCAAGGATGCTGCATTGCTTGGAGATTTGCGACAATATTTTTGGGATTTTTTCATCTCCCATTGGCTCAATAATGGCTGCACAGAATTTTAGCAATAGTGCAAATACCACCAAATTGACAATGAGTGGCAACACTGTGACCGCCAGTATCAAAATGGCACTGAGCCCAATGGCATTTTTGACAAGCACGCCACCCGCCATCACCAAATTGAAACCCTCGGACAAATATCCTCCAATGATGGGCACATATTTGGCAATGGCAAATTTGGCTGTCCTCACAGAGATGCCGTCAAAAACGGAGGCCGTAATTCCTTGGATAGACAAGAATGTCAAAAAAACAAAAAACATTGTACCAAGTACCCACTTGGCAAGGCTATTGAAAAACTCAGATAATCTTTTGAGTCTCACGCCCTCACTCAAATTGCCCACAATGCTAAACACAAACGACATCATAAAAATGGGCAAAGCAATCAATACAACCGCCTCTATCATCGTTGTGGTCAAAATAACGACCGCAGGCTGATATACCAAGGCGGTGCTCTCCGCACCAATACCAATCATCAGTGTGAGCAAAATAGGAAAAATCGCCGTCGCTTGTTCTTTGATTTGCGTCACCGTGTGTGTTGCATCTTTGGTCAAACCTATGCACACACCCAACAACAATAGGGTGACCACACTAATGCACACAAAATATATAACCTTGTCCGTACTTTCATTGGCAAACTTGCCCTTGATAGCACTCAACACATTGTAGGCAAGTGCTATCGCAATGATGGAGACAATGATGGGCAAATAAGCGGTTAGTTTTATCCCACACAAATAAAAAATAAAATTGAGAAATGAACCAAAGTCAACCGCAATATCTCCATTTACAATGGCTTTGATTTTTTCTAGCAAGGTTGGTGCACCCAAGAGATTGTTTTGCTGCTTGTCCAAACCAGAAAAAATATCCTCCAATTGAGACAAGTCAAGACCATCCAGCATATCAAGCATACCCGTATTGGAACCCAAATCACGCACCGTCAAAATTGTTTGTGTAGCCATTGGGAGTGACGCCAAAAAATAAACCAAACAGTACAAGGCAGCAAGCAACACCAATCCAAGAATAACTTTGTATCGCTTGGCAAGTTTCAAGGAGGAGCCACCAACTTTGGGGCAACCATTCTCCAACCGTGACTCGTCTGCACGCAAGACTTGTCCACTTTTAAGTTTGGGCAAGTATGGATTTATCAACAATAAGTTTGCGTTCATAGTCTCACCAAGCAAAGGCTTATTTTGCCAAAAGTCCTCCAATCAACTCAAAGAGTCCTGTAATGATTGGCAAGGCAACATACAAGATGGATATTTTGCCTCCAAATACGATTTTTTCAGAAAGCCCTTTGTTGCCCACATCCTCACAAACACCCGCCGAAAAATCAACCACAAGTCCCAGCCCCACAATCTTTATGATTGCAGACAAAAACTCACTGCTGATGCCTGTGTTTTGCGTCAAGGCCGTAAAAACAGTGATAACACTGGTCAACTTGTCAATGACCAAAAAAATAATGACAAGCCCGCCCAAAAGCCCGACCAACAAAGCCATTTCGCCCTTGATATCTTTGAGCAAAAGCACACAAAATGCGGTCAGCATTCCAATCATACAAATTTTTATGATATCCATTTTTTGCCTAATACAGCCCAAATAGGTTTCTCAGTGTGCCAAATAGTTGTGCTACCATATCCACCACTATCAGCAAAACCATCACCATACCTGCCAAGGTGGTCAGCGTGGTGAGTTCCTCTCTATCCACTTTTTTGAGCACTTGGTTTACGATTGCTATGATAATCCCTATCCCAGCAATTTTGAATATAATCTCTACCCCAAACACTTTGCCCCCTATGCAAAAATTGCAAAACTACAAAAATAAAATCCCTACACCCATCCCCAACAAAAAGCCAAGTTTGATGGCTGTCCCACCATATTTGGAAAACTTCTCTTTGGCAACACTACACAAAACAACAAATTCTTGCTTGTATCCCTCCAACACAAGGAGTTGTGTATCACTGTCCAAGCGACCTAGTGACAAAAAAAACTGCTTCACTTTGTGCATCTCTTGCTTTGTCAAAATCGTATGCTTTGTATTTTCTAGTCGTCCTGCCAAGTAGTCTGAGATGGTCTTTAACAACTCACTCTTGATAGCCGTTTGGTAGTCGCGCAAAATGGATGGGAGCCCCTCTTGCTTATATCGCACATCAATCATCAAGGCATCTATCAGCCCAACGATATCTACAAAAAATTGACATCTTGCTTTGTATCGTTTGTAAAAATAGACACCTACCAAACAACCCAT
>WQZE01000116.1 GCA_009780875.1 Bacillota bacterium
AATCCAAAATGTGCTCATAGTCAGGCAGTTCTGCCAAAGACTCCAATCCAAATCTCTTCAAAAAATTCTCGGTCGTCCCAAACAAAAGCGGCTTGCCCACCGTGTCTTTTTGTCCCACGACCTCCACCAAATCAAACTTGACAAGCGTTTGCACCGCATAATCGCAGTTGACACCCCGCACTTGCTCGGTCTCCAATTTTGTGATGGGCTGCTTGTACGCCACCACTGCCAAGGTCTCCAAGGTTGCTTTGGTCAGTTCTCGCTGTTTGATTGGGAGCAGCACACTCTCCACAACATCCTTGTTTTGGGGATTGGACAACAATTGCAACTTGTCATTAAACTTGTGCAAAATTACGCCACTCCCCTTTTTGGGGTCATATTTTTGTTCCAATCTTTGGGTGCTTTCTTTGATTTCGCTTTTTTGCACGCCCAACATCTCACACAACTCACCCACACCCACGCCACTGCCGCTCAAAAACAAAATGCTCTCCAACACGCTATCCAAATCTTCTAGTTCCATAATCCTCTTTCACCCTACCAAAAAATAAGACCCTACCAACCCTTGCCCAATCTCCTCCAACACTTTTGCTTGCGTGTACGCAAACAAAAAACCTCACTCCACACTTTCTTCCAATTCAACCGTTTCTGTCTCACCCACGCGCTCTCTCCGCACAATCTCAATGGCACCATAGGTCTCTTGCTGCACCACTACGACCTCTTGGTTTTTCAAAAGTTCCAACAAAGCCTGAAAGGTGGTAATCACCTCGCTTTTGTTGTAGTCCCCCTCAAACAACTCCTCAAAAAAACATTTTGCTTTGAGAAAAATTTTTTGCCTGATGGCAACAATTTTGTCCTCTACCGTAAACTTGTCCAACACAATCTTGCGTGCCGAGGGCGTTGCCACCCTTTTGTGCTGTCTTGCCAAGATATTGCCGAGTGCCGCTGTCAGTTTGTCAATGGTCATATCTTTGAGCACGGTCACACTCTCGCTTGCGTCAATCCCACTAGCCCGCTCATACGCACCCACCAACTCTTTGTCTTTGAGTTTGTCGCTCGCTTCCTTGATGAGTTTGTACTCCTCTATCTTGCGTATCAACTCTCGCTTGCTGTCCTCAATATCTTCTGCCACACTTTCTTCTAGTCTTGGCAACAAAGACTTTGATTTGATTTCTAGCAATATGGCAGCAATCCCCAAAAACTCGGTGGCTCTATCCATATCAATGGTACCAATTTGACTCATAAAAGTCAAATACTGCTCCGTGACCTTGGACATAAAAATATCGGCAATATTGATTTTTGCACTCTTGACCAACGCAAGCAACAAATCCAAAGGACCGGTATACTCATCCAACACGACGGTATATCTACTCTCCTCCCCTTGCACGCCAGCAGGCAAAACAACTTCCGCCTCGCTTGATTGTGTCATTTGCTCATCCATATCCAAACTCAATTATATTACCATATTTTTGCAAATAAGTCAAGCCATCTGCCTTGCCACACCAAAAAACAATCTTGCACTCCAAGCCCACACCGCAAATCATTTGACCACCGCCATACCCAAAAAATCTGCGTTAAATACTATCATCGCCCTACACACACCTTACATACACTACTCACCTACACCGCAAACAATCGTACTGCTATCACACTCATATCATCATTGGGTTGCCCCAAGACCTGCAAACACGCATCCATCACACCATTGCACACGGCTTGCGGATTGGCTGAGTTGATACCGTTGACCAGCGTCCCAAGTTGCTCATCTCCCAAGACATCCACCACCCCGTCACTACAAAACAAAAGCATATCCCCGTGACCAAGCACCCTTGACAACACAAGCGGTCTGACCTCCTCCACAATCCCCAAGGGCAACGCACCCCCGCTCACAATCTCCGTCTTTGTCCCGCTTTTGATATATCCACTAGGGCTCCCACTTTTGATGATATCCGTTTGCCCATTCGCCAAATCCACGACCGCAATATCCAACGCCACAAAAGTCTCACTGCCACAAAGTTCCAAAAACTTGTTGACGCTGTCCAACACAATCTCACTATCAAACCCGGCTTTGTAAAAACTCTCCACCAAGGAGATAGCCGTGTTGGATATCTGCTCCGCAGCACGCCCGCTCCCCATCCCATCACACAACGACACCAAAAACTTGGTGGGTGTCAGTTTGACAAAGGCGTGCGTGTCTCCGCTGACCTCTTGCTTTGCCAGCGTCTGCGTAGCAAACACCACATCAAACTTGGGTCTGGTCACCATATCCACGACCACCAAATCACGATTGGTTTTGTCCATATGCTTGATTTGCACTCTCGTGTTCAAAAGCGTGCTTACGGTGGCTTCCATTTCTTCGGTCTTCTCTGCCCCACTTGCAAGCGTCAAACAAATGCTCGTTTGCTTGCCACCCGCCTCTTTTTGCAAAAGCACATCCACCACATCCAATCCCTGTGCACCCAAAGCCGCCGCAATCCGCTCCTCCATTTTGTCATCACCCTCGCATACACACCCCACATCTTTGCCCATCTGTCTCAAAATACCTGCCACTCCACCCATTTGTTTTGCCACACAAAGCCGTGCAAACTCATCCGCCTTTTGCGTATGTTGCCTGAGTGCAATCCCTTGCCGCACCCCATACACCGCACTTGTCAAATTTTGCGTCTGTGTACACTTGTCAAAAAGCAATTGTGGATAGTCCAAAATACTGACATCCTCTTTGCCCATCGTGTCCCGTATCAGTCTCTCAATCTGTTGTCTCCGCACATTACAAGGCAAACATAAATCTCTGTCTCTACACACAAGACAAACAGACTCCTCTACACAACACGCTGCACTCCCAAAAACATCTCTCTCCCTTGCCGACACCGCCAAATCCACCATTAGGTTTTTCATATGCTCAAAGATGCGTCCACTGTCCATCAGTTTGCCAGCCAACACCTTTTTGCCATTGTACGCAATTTGCCTTGCACTTTGTTTGGAGTACACAAATCTTGTCTTGATTTTGTCAAGCCCACTTTTCGGCAAAGCACAATACACAATCGCCGCACAAACAAAGGCAATGATGACAAACAAGTCCACGCTTGTCCATCCCTCAAACAACGACTCAAACGCCACATACCCCACCACACACGCCGCAGCTGCATACAACCGCTTTTCGCCAAACAGCCCCACACAAAGCCCCAACACACTATACAATGCAATGACCTGCCCATCCAAGTTTTTGATGGCCGCCCCATTGGCCAAGCAAACCGCCACCACAAACCCAACCCCTTGCCCCACATATCCCCCCACCAAAACAAACAAGCACGCCACAAACGCAAAAATAGGAAACCCATACGGGACACTTGCAACCCCAAGACCCACCACACAAAGCACCACCCCCACGCAAGTCGCTTGATTTGCCCCCACTCTCCCGCTCGCACGCATCAAAAGTGCCACTCGCCTACACACCCAACAAAAAGCCACACACACCACACCACTCAAAGCACCCTGCACCCATCCACCTTGCAATGCCCCTTTGCAAAACTCCAAAACCCCCGCCCCCAGCATACTCACCCACACAAACTCTCTCTTGTGCCTTTGGTGCCCCATCACCACCGCCCACGCTGCCACACAGAGCGACAAAAGCATTTGCACAAGATTCATCTCATCCCCAAGCAAACTGCCGAGCAAATAAAAAGGCACCATCACGCCCCCACTGCCCCCAAGCAGCACACCCAACAACGCCCCACTCCCAAACGACCGCACACCAAACAAACTCGCAAAGCAAAGCAAAAGCACCACGCAACCCACACAAGCGTTTCGTGCCACACCCTCGCCCCCCACCGCAAGAGCCAATGATTTTTGCGTTTTTGTTTTGGTTGTCATACTTGAAAAATACTCCCTTTGTTTTGCACTTGACACGGTCCTTGTCACAAACCCGATCCCTTGCCCTCCTCCGCTCCCTCATCCAGCCACGCCCTTCCGCTCTTTTTGCAAACCCTTTGTATCGTTCCTTACACCCTTTTCCTTTCCAATCGCTTATCACCCTGTCGTGGGAGACCGTACATCCTTTGCTCAACATTTCCCCAGTCCTTTTTTATGTGCCCCTTCCCCCACACAAAAACTCCACGCCACCCCTTTCCCAAGGTGACCACAATACAAACCGTCTATCTTGCATTATACCATATGTATACACACAAACTATACACAACAATGTGCCTTTTTGTCTATTTTTGTCAAACACCTTCCAAACAACAAAACACCCCCCACGGTAGACACTCTTTTTTGCAACACCGCCCCATCGCAAGAACTTCACACACATCTTTCCCAAGTAACCACAATACAAACCGCCTATCTTGCATTGTACCTTATATATGCACACAAACAATACCCAACAATATCCTTTTTGCTTCTCTATCCAACGCCTACACGCAAAAAAACCACCCCTAGACAATCTTTTGTCCCACCATAACCCCGCTGCACTCAGCACAA
>WQZE01000117.1 GCA_009780875.1 Bacillota bacterium
GAGATTGGCGTAGTTTGCACACACCACCACCCTTTTTTTGCTTTGTCCCAACTTGCCCACAATGTTTTGTGAGGCATAATATGCGTCAAAAGACTGCTCCTTGGTCACAAAGTCAAGACCAGTGAGCCAACTTCTGAGAAAAATAGAGGCACTACGCTCTCCTTGCCCGCCCGCTGTTCTATCAGAGAACCTCCCCAAAAAATAGTCCATCAATTGTTGTGGGGGCGTTGTCTCATATTGTTTTGACGCCACACGCTCACTCTGTGTCAAAAATGGCACGCTCTCTTGTCTTTGTGGGTTTTGCAACACAAAAGGGAGTGTCGCTTGCAACGATGGCAAAAGCACACAAATAACCAAAACTCCGACTACTATTTTTTTAAAAATTTTCACAATGTCTCACAAGAGCGACTGTACAAACGCAACGACTTTGAAAAGCACAAAAATCCCCAAGGCATTTTTTGCATACAACTTGGTCACCCAATAGGCTCTGACCTCTTGTTTGATGAGAGCAAATACACCTCTTTTGAACACCACAAGCACAAGCACAAGCACCACAGACTCTATCAGTGACTCTCCCCACAAATAAACAAAAGGGGCTGCAAAATACAACAGTTTTGCAATCCCAATAGCAAGGCTTGCCACACTTGCCAAAACCAACGCAAGCCACACCACACCTTGACTTTCTGGCAACCTAGCCACAAGGAGGCTGTTTTTGTTTGCACGCAGCACCAAAGCATAAACAACACAAGGAAAAACGCCACCCAAAAGAAATGCAACCCACCGTGCATCCAACAAAGTGGCTAGACCGCTTTTGCCAGCCATTTGCATCCAAAAAGTGCCTCGCCCCAAATACAAATTGGACAAGCAACACCCCATATACAAAGCAACCCACAGGACGGGCTGCAAAATGTGCCACTGAGTTTTGGTTTTGCCTAGCATCTTTGTCTCTTTGACCGCTCAAATCACGCAATTTGCATAATCTCAAAAATGAGTGTTTGCGTACTGTTTGCCATCGTCATTTTGCCTGTCCTAATAGCATCATCCATTGACCAGAATTTTTTGCAAATTTTGGTCAATGCACCCGCTGTATACAAAGCCGCACTTTGTTTTGCAAGCGTCACAGCATAGGGCTTGACACCCATCAAAGCAGCAATACTGTCTACACTTTGCACACTCAACAACTTGCAAAAAAGCAGTCTCCTAAAATGTGCATACAAAAGTCCATTGAGAGCCAACGGCTCTTGCCCACTTGTGACAAGTTCTTGATAAATTTTGAGTGCTCGCCCGTTGTCTTTTTTTCCCACGGCGTCCGTCAAGGCAAACACATTGCTCTCAATGCTTGGCGACACCAAACAATCAATGCCCGCCGCCGTGATGGGTCGCACAGACTCGCTACCGTCAGCCTTGGCATAGGCTGCCAATTTTTTGATTTCGTTGTGCACCCTTTGCATATCAAATCCGCAACGCAAAAGCAATCCTTTTGCTACACCGGTTGTTATCGTGGCACCGTGCTTGACACACTCTTTGGTCACCAAGTCGCACAATATGTTCTCAGCATTCTTGTCACAATCAACCGTGACAAGCCCACTGGTCAACCTTGTACCCGTATTGAAAAGAACCAAAATGATGGCAGGATTTGGGTTTTGCAAGTATTTTTTGACAAGGTCACTGTCCCCACTCAAAAAAGTAAAATCAGCCACTACCACTTTGTACGCACTCGCAAAGGGTAGTGTTTGACACTCATCTACGACCTTTTGCACACTCCCACTCTCTGCAAACTTGACAAAGTTGATATCCGAAAAATCACCCACAAGGCTTTCAAATTTTTTTGTTATCCTAGAAACAAAATACCCATCACCCTTGATTGCATAACACGCCTCCAAGGTGCCTTTTGCAAAGTGTTCTTCAAATTCCAAAAAAGTCATACATCAAAATCCTTTCATCATTCGGTCATTCAACTCTTTGAGCGGGTCATACCCCATCCCTTTGAGTCTGAAATTCCTTGCAGCAACTTCCAAAATGACGGCAAGATTCCGTCCCGTTTTGACAGGTATCTTGAATTTTGGTATCGTTTTTTCCAAGATAGTATGGTCTTGCCCCTTGTTGCCAAGCCTATCATACTCTTTGTCTTTTGCCCACTCTTCAAGTTCTACAATCATTTCTATTTTTTTGCTATTGCGGATGGCACCCGCTCCATAGATACTGCGGATATCCACAATCCCAATACCCCTGACCTCCATAAAATGGCGAATGGTAGGAGGGCTTGACCCAATCAACAAATCATTGATATTTTTGATGACCACTGCATCATCTGCAACCAATCTATGATTGCGTTGCACAAGTTCCAAAGCGACTTCGCTTTTGCCGACTCCGCTATCACCCGTTATCAACATACCCACACCATACACATCCACCAAAACGCCGTGAATGGTGATGCTTTGTGCCAAAATCTCGTTGAGATATTGTGTCAATTTATTGACAAGGTGTGTCGTGTTGTCTCTTGATTTGAGCAACACTCTACCGTATTTTTTTGCGGACTGCACCATCTCCTCGCAAGGCGGCAAACTGCTTGTCACAATCATACAAGGAAACTTGTATTCAAAAACTTTGTCCAAAGCGGCTTGTCTATGTTTTTTGTCCATAGACAGCAAATAGGTGTTCTCCATCTCACCACACACTTGCACACGCCTAAACACAAAATGCTCAAAAAACCCAGCAAGTTGCAAGCCTGGTCTGTTGATATGATAGGTGGACACCCGCAACACCTCTTTTGTGTCACCCGCTTTGGCACCACTGTTGACAATCTCCAAACCCAGTTTTTCACAAAAATCTTGCAAGATGACATCTTGCATTTCATCCTCGTGCGATTTTTTTGCCATATTGTTGTTCTCCTTTTTGCAAACGGCTTGTTTATATCTTGCCTTCTAGCACCCTATAAATCAACTTTGCGACCCCGTCATCATCGTTACTTTCTATCACCAAGCCTGCTACATCTTTGAGTTCTTGCACGGCATTGCCCACGGCAACCCCAAGCCCCGCTGCTTGTATCATCGTCAAATCGTTTTGATTGTCACCAACGCAAATGACTTGCTTCATATCGTACCCAAAACTATTGGCAACAATTTTTGCCATATTACCCTTGCCCGCTTTGGTAGAGGTAATCTCAATCAAAAGCGGGTGCGACATACAAAAGATGAGCCCGCTTTCCCCAAACAACTGATTGTATTTTTTGACTCTTTCTTCGGTGGTGATACCGTCCGACATCACCAACATTTTGTGCGGTTGGTGTCCATTTTTTTGGATAAACAAGTCCAAGGGTCCCACTTCCACCGCACCAATCAAAGCAGAGTCGGTGTACCAATCGGTCTCTTTAGTCCATTTTTCAATATACAAAACATTGTCAATATAGACTTGTGAGTACAAGCCTTGCTCTCTTGCATACTTCAACCACTTGGCTGCTGTTTGACTTGCAATTTTTTGCTCAAACAAAATTTTGTCCGTCAAAGAGGAATTGGTGGCGGCTCCTTGGCAGTTCATAATGGGCAAATCAATTTTGTCAAGCCCACAACTTTGCAAGTGTTGCTTGATGCTTGCATACATACGCCCCGTAGAGATGGTAAACAATCCCCCCGCCGTACGGTAAGCATTGATTGCCTCCATAGATGCTTTGGAGACCGAATAATCACTCCTAAACAATGTACCGTCAAAATCACTGATAATCATTTTATATTTCATAGTCCTCAATCACGCTCCTTGCTGTTTGGTCTGTTCCTTTTTGATTTTTTGTTTTGTTTTCTCTTTGGGCAAAAAGTTCTTTGCCCGCACTTGTCTATGGAAGGTAATCGCAAACCTATGTGCCTCATCACGCAACCGTTGCATTAGTTTGAGTGCATTGTGTGTATGCGGTATGACAATCGGGTCAAGCCTACCCCTCACAAAAATCTCTTCCTCTCTTTTTGCCAAAGACACAATATCAATGTGTGAGAACCCAGCCCCATCCAACGCCTCTATGGCACTAGACAATTGCCCCTTTCCACCATCAATGACAATCAAGTCCGGCAAATCCACAAATTTCTTGTCACCATCCTTGGCTCTTTGCAGACGCCTTTGCAGCGTCTCTATCATACTTGCAAAATCGTTGGAGCCCTCCACCGTTTTTATCTTGTATTTGCGATATTCTTTTTTGGCGGGCTCCCCATCAATAAACACCACTTGACTTGCCACTTTGTCCGTGCCACTGATATTGGAGATATCATAGCACTCCATCCGCCTCGCACTTTTGATTCCCAATATTTTTTCAAGTTGGGTCACAGCGTCTATGGTCATACTATTCTTGACCTCTTCTTTGGAGCGAGATTTGAGCAAATAGTCATCCGCATTTTTTTGTGCAATTTTGAGAATGTCTGCTTTGGCACCTTTTTGTGGCACAATCAAAACGGGCTTTTTTTGACAATTTTCAAAAATATA
>WQZE01000118.1 GCA_009780875.1 Bacillota bacterium
CAGCACATTGTTTTGTATATCTGGTGTCTGTGGCACATCGTCCACCAAAAAGGATGCGTCAATATAGGTGAGGTATGATTGTATCTCGTCGGTAAACAGCGTCTCAATATTGAGTGCACTATGATTGGTCACTGTGATGGTATAGCAAATGGTCTTGCCCACCACGGTATAAGGCACATCCGCCTCCTTGACAATTTGCAAGTCCACAATCTCTACAACCGCCTCATTGCTTGCCACAATGATGGCCTCATCACACAAATCAAAATTGGTGATAATGGGACCCAATGCTGCCATATCTACTCCTTTGCAAAACAAGTTGCCACATTCATTTGCGCGACAAGGCACCCAAAACGACCCATACCTTGCACCTTATGCACCCACACGAACACGCCTTGCATCCGTGACAACAACGCTGGCATTGATGGCTCACACAATCACAAGGGCAACACGAATGAGTGCCTTGCGACCTGACTTGCAAACTCACTTGGTTGCTATCCACCACAAGATTGCCATTGGGTGTAGGAATACGGATACTGGATACATTGTTGATGGTTCTGTATTTCATTGACCTCACCGCTTTTTGCCCTATGATATGATATGCACGCCAGACACATTTTGACATACAAAACAAACATAGCAAAAAAATGACCCGCCAAAAGCAAGTCATTTTTGTAGCACCGTTGTGCAATCATTGTGTGGCTATGGGTGAATCCTGTCCACACCTCTATAAATATAGGTGACCTCTCTCACATTTTCGTATCCCAAAATGTTCATAAGCATACGACTGAGTCCAAAGCCAAATCCGCCGTGCGGAGGGCAACCGTAGTTGAAGCAGTCCAAATAACTTTTGAGCCCCTCAGGGATTTTGCTCTCCACCACATTGCCTTGTTTGTCAAGGGCTGTCTTGGGAATGAGCCCTTTGCCAATCGCTTGTTCTATGACCACTTTGTACCTATGTTCTCTTTGTGCACCTGTTGTGACCTCCAAGCCATTCCAAAGCAAGTCAAAACTGAGCGTGGACTTTTTGTCTTTGGCAAACATATGATAAAAAGGTCTGATAGATACAGGGAACTCTGTCACAAAGACAAAGGGGTGCCCGTGCTTTTCTTGGATATATTTGCCCAACAGTCTCTCAGCCGTTGGGTCAAGGTCACCCTTGGTCTCTGCGGGGACCTCGTATTTGAGCGACTTGATAATCGCCTTGGCCTCGGTCATTGTGATGCGTGGGAAAGGTAGAGATGGAACAATGACTTCTCTGTCAAAAAGTTCCTTGATTTGGTCGCCGTGTTTTTCCTTGACTTGGGTCAAAAAGTGGTGTATCCATTTTTCCTCAAAAGCCATCACCTCCTCCACCGAATCAATCCAAGCAAACTCACAGTCCACACTCGTAAACTCGGTATCGTGACGATTGGTGGAGGATTTGTTGGCTCTAAAAACGGGTCCAATTTCAAACACTTTTTCAAAGCCTGATGCAATCGCCATTTGTTTGTAGGTTTGTGGCGACTGTGCCAAATAGGCTTTGCCACCAAAATAATCAAGTTCAAAAAGTTCCGCCCCTGACTCAGAGGGATTGGGTACAAGTTTGGGTGAATGAATTTCAATAAAGCCGTTTTGCACCCAAAACTCACGCATAGCCATCTCGGCGGTGGTTTGCACCTTGAAAATCATCTGCCTTTTTTTGTCTCGCAAATCAAGGAATCTCCAATCCAACCGTATATCTCTGCCGCTCTCTGTCACCGCTGTCATATCAATGGGCAAAGGTGAGGCTGCCGCCCCTACAATGTCAATACTCTCGGGCAAGATTTCCACCCCACCCAATTTGACAAAACTATCAATGTGTACTTTGCCTTTGATGACAATGGACGACTGGATGGTGATGCTGCTCACAATTTTGTTGAGCGGCTCGCAATCTTTGTTTTTGAAAACGGTGACCTGCAAATCACCCGTGGTGTCACGCAACACCAAGAATTGCATACTTTTGAGGTCACGCACCTCGTGCACAAATCCTGCAACGGTGACCGTCTTGCCATCAAACTCTTTGACTTTGTTTATTTGTATTCTGTCCATCATAGTCTCCCTAATGTATCACAATCATTATACCATTCTCCAAAAAAAAAGTCAAGCAAACACACCGTGTCACCGATTTGTTTGCAAAACCCAAAAATAAAATGCACAGGTATCCCCTATCCATGTGTGTCGGATTTATATACAAAGTTTGAGAATTTGGCGGCGTGTTTGTGGAGTGAAAAATCACCGACATAAACACCCACAAAAGCACCCGTAAAGCCCAGAGGATTGGCACTCTCATCACTCAGCGTTGACACTGCTATCTGCTTGCCAATGGGCAAAAAGTTTTGATTGTCTTGTGAAAAATAATATTGTCCAACCTCTCTATCTACCACCAGTTTGAGATACACCGTGTCTCCCACCTCATACCTCTTTTCAAAATCATCCAAGTCCCACACGCCATCTATCACACTATGCAAAGTCAAGTATTGTTTGCCTCCCTCTTTGGTCATCAAAAGCAAGTATTGATTGTGCTCATTGTAGCGATACACAAGTCCCGCCAAATGTTGAAAGTGTTCTGGCGAAAAGTCAAGTCTCACACTTGCCTCAAAGCAAAAATCTTGCTGTCTGTATACAAGCGTGGATTGCTCTATCACACTCATCCAACTGTTGCCGCCTTGCAATACAATACTGTTTTTGTCCGCCTTGTATTTGTGCTTGACATCCTTTCGCAAAGATTGCCAACGCAACGACAACGACTTTTTGTCAAATCCAATCTCCTTGCGTTTTGGTTTTGACTGTGCCGTAGACGGCACCTCAAAAAAGTCGCTCGGACTTTGTCCGCCCCCTGACACATAGGCCCAATCATCTATCCACTCAATGTTTTGAATCGCAGTTTCTCTCCCAAGCGGACATCTCCCCTCAATCTCTGGTCTCCCGACAAGGTGTGCCATCAGCCAACCGTCCTTGCCCTCACAAAGACTGGCGTGACCCGCTTTTTTGAGTTTACAACCATATCCATCCGAGGTCAACAAATGGGTGTTGGGGTGCAATACATACTCGCCCCAAATGCTTTGGCTGCGTGCAAGCGTAGCAGCGTGCGTAGACACAGTACCACCCTCAGCGGTCAACAAATAATAATATCCATTCCTTTGGTAGATATGTGGCCCTTCCACCAATTTGCGACTTGTGCCCAAAAAGATTTTGCGTGGTGTGCCCAACAAAGCAAAGGATTTGGGGTCCATCTCTTGCAATATAATACCCGTGAAGGCGTCTTGCTCTGGATTTCTATAATCCCATTCCATATTGACAAAATATTTTTTTCCATCCGTATCGTGAAAAAGTGAGGCATCAAAACCACTACTATTGATATAGATGGGTTTGCTCCACACGCCTTCTATATCGGTTGCCGTAATGATATAATTGGCTACATCCTTGAAAGGTGCACCCGTCCACAAGGTGACATTAGAGTAAACCAAATAAAAAATACCGTTGTCGTGACTCAAACAAGGTGCCCACACACCACAACTTTCACTCACGCCACGCAGATTGATTTTGTCCTCTGTGACCGGTCGTGCTACAACATCCCAGTCCACCAAATCCAGGCTCCGATGGATTTGCACCCCTGGATAATACTCAAAAGTGCTGGTCGCTATATAGTAATACGGTTCCACAAAAATAATGGATGGGTCTGGATTGAATCCTTTCAAAATTGGATTTTGTATTTTTTGCATACGGCTCCTTTATTGTTTTGTACGGTATTTTAACATATCAAAAATCACGGCAATTGCCACCACAATCCCAATAAACACAAGCCCAATCGCCGTGTTGCCCGGGGCAATAAACCCTGTACTATCACTAATCAACTGAAACAACAACACCCCAAAAACAATGCCCCGAATCTTGCCCACACCACCCGTAAACGACACGCCACCAATCACACAAGCCGCAATGGCATACAATCCGTGATTACCAAAAGTACTGGACCCCACGGACCCGCCATTGCTTGCCATCCCAAAAAGAGCAGCATAGCCATACAAAATACCCGCCACCACAAAAACCATCGTGGTCACAACGGTTACATTGACCCCAGCCACTCTTGCCGCTTCGGGATTGCAGCCCACGGCAAACATATTCCTACCAAATTTTGTTTTGTTCCACACGATGGTCATCACGACAACGGCAATGAGTGCAAACCACAAAATATTGGGGAGCCCCAAAAACTCGCCTTGCACAAGCGTGACAAACTTGGAGTTCTCGGGTATTTTTACGGTATCTGTCCTGCCTCCCAACATATTGGTGTACATTATCGTCAATGCCGAAGCACCCAAAATAAAATTGGTTGCCATCGTGCCAATAAACGGGTGCACCTTGAATCTTGCGGTCATCAGACCATTGAGTGCACCCAC
>WQZE01000119.1 GCA_009780875.1 Bacillota bacterium
AGATGCCACCACGACAATACCGCTCTCCCACAATGCCTCCACTCCCAGCAAAAAAACATCCGGGTCCCCAATGTCTGCACCAAAACTCATACACACCACACGGATACCCCACCGTCCAGCATTTTCCAAAATCCACTTCATCCCTTGCAAAATACTCCGCCCCTCTCCATACCCATCATCGCCCACCGCCTTGATAGAGACTAGGTTTGCCTTGGGGGCAACCCCCTTGTATGCACCGTTTGACAAAATGCCACCGCCGCACAAAATCCCTGCTACCGCCGTGCCGTGTCCATTGAGGTCAAGTGCCAAAGATGCTTGCATTGTGCGTGTTTCACCCTGACTGTCGCCACGGTGGCCTTCCACCTCAAACGAGGGGATTTGCCTGCCGCTTTGCCTCTTGGTTGTATCCACTTGCCCCAAAAATCTATTGGAGCACAAACAAAAATCTATATGCGGATGCACCCCGGTATCCAAAACGGCGACCGTGCAGTTTTGCCCCAAGGCATTTTTTGTATGTAGATGGTCCAACCCAATCCTTTCTCTTGTGTGTTTCATTTGTAAAAAAACCATTTTGATTGGATGACTATTCATCCAATGAATCTTGCCCTGTATATTCTTTCTCTGTTTGCTCTATGTATTGTTGTGGTGACTCTCTGTCTTCTTGTGACCTTTGCTCTATATCTTGTGGTGCCAGACCCTCTGACTCCACATCTGCCCCCGTATCATCAATCACCCTAATAATGTTTTCAAGTTTTTTTTGCTGTTGTTCGCTCAGCATTCCACCCATCATCATAGCAAACCTTACCAATTGCTCTTTATCAAAAGTTCCCTGCTTTTTTTGTGCTTCAATATTTTTCAAGAGTTCGTTTATCAAGGCGTTTTCGTCCCATCCATTGTACTTGTGCAGTTGTTTTTGCAATTGGTTTTTGTCAATCTTGCTCTCTCCCTCTTGCAAGAGTCGCTCCCGCATTTCTTGGTCTTGCAAGACTGTTTCAATGTCCATATCATCATAGGCAATGCTTTCATTGGTTTCTTGGGCGTACAAATCATTTTGTGCCAACGCTCTGGTTTGCCTCACCCTTTTGTCGCCCTGTCTTTTATAACTTTTGAGTTCCATCCCAATCCCCCATCTGACTTTTCATTTTTGCACGCAAATTGTACACTATTATATCATATGCTTGCATATATTTATTGTGATATGGATATAAATGCAATGTTGCCTTTTTTACTTGGAAATCTAGGCAATCAAAAAAGCAAAGATGGTGGCAAGCAACAACCCGATGCTCTGCAAATGCAACTGATGCAATCACTCCTCAAAGGAGAACAACTAGACCAAGCATCCATTCTAGGCACGCTTGCCAAATCAAGCAACAATCCAGGTCTTGCACAAATCTTGTCTATGACCCAACCTGCCAAAAACAAAAGGGCCAATCCCGCAGGATTTGCCCCCATTATTCAAATCGCCAACAATGACATTATGGGGCGTCTCAGCAAATTTTTTGCCAAATGAATCCGCTCACTATCTCAAAAGTTGTTTGATGATTGTTTTGTTCTCGTCCGTGATACGGCGACTTTCGCACGCTTTGCGGATACCCTTGTTGTGCACCCAATGAGGCAAATCGGCTTGTGCAAAAAATGCCATCGTTTTTTCTTGAAACTTTTCAAAGCAAGTGGCAAGGCACCACGCCGCACCCATCTTGGTGTAATAAAAATATTGTTCTCTACTTTTTTTGCTCACCAGGTCACCGCTCTCCACCAATGCACATTCTCTCTCATCTACTTTGCAAACAATGGTACGCACGGCTTGCAACACGCTGTCAATGTGCGTGTCCACCACAAAATGCCCCTCCATCATCACAAGTGCGGCACGCCCGCCAAACTCGGTACCATCATCAAGCCCAAGCACTTTGTCAAAGTAGGTGTTTCTATCTTTGTCCAAAAACTTGCATTCGCTAGACAACTTGTCGCACACCGCCCAATCGTGAATCTTGGGCACAAACGATTTCACCTTTTCAAAATCCTTGGACTTGCCAAGGAGAACGGATTTGAGCAACTGCTCTTCTAGCGTGTTGTCCGTCAAAATCTCCAAAGAGACCTTGCTCGTTTCTTTCCACAACAGCCCGAGTGGCACGCCAAAACTAGGACTTGCGGTCGGATTGAGACTTGCAATAAACTCCTTATACCCAACCCTAGCCTCGCCCGCCAACTCCTGCAATCTTGCTACCAATTCTTGATGTGTATACATTTTTCTCTCGTCCTTTGCTCCTATCCTTTGGGGCAGGGTTTTCTCCAACTCAAATCATCTTGCACAAGTCATCGGCAAAGCCCACGGCATCCTCTATGGGCAAGCCCTCTATCAATCTTGCAGTGGTGTACAAAATGTTTGCCACTTTTTTCATATAGTCTGCATCTTGTTTTTTGCTTTGCATCGTCTCAAACAACTTGTGTTCCGCATTGATTTCAAGCACCTTTTGTGCTTTGATGCTTTGCATATTGGGCATTTGTGCAAATGCCTTTTCCATCTCCAAACTGACCTCGCCTTGGGTGCTGAGACAAACAGCGTGTGTTTTGAGCCTTGTACTGATGACAACGCTCTCCACTTTGCCTTCCAATTCTTTTTTGAGTGTATCCAACAAATCCTTGTTGTCATCGGTGATGGTTTTGGTTTTTTGGTCATCTTTGCCAACGCTGAGTTTGGGGTCATTGCTCGCCATAAACTTTTTGCCGTTGTACTCATCCAACACTTTGAACACAAACTCATCAATATTATCGGTCAAATAAAGAATCTCATAGTCTTGTTCTTTGAGGAGTTCGCAAGAGGGCAATCTGTCAATTTGTGCAACACTCTCGCCGGACGCAAAATAAACACACTCTTGCCCCTCTTTCATTCGGCTCACATACTCTGTCAAGGACACCAACTTTTTTTGCGTACTGCTATAAAACATCAAAAGATCTTTGAGGGATTCTTTGTTTTTGCCAAACTGCTCATAGGCACCATATTTGAGAGACAATCCAAAAGCAGCAAAAAACTTTTCATATTTTTCTCGTTCATCTTTTTGCAGTCTGACCAACTCATTTCTGATTTGTTTTTGCACCGCATCCGCAATGGCGGTCACCTGCCTATCTTGTTGCAAAAGTTCCCTGCTGAGGTTGAGTGACAAATCCGCACTGTCCACCACACCCTTGACAAATCCAAAATAATCCGGCAACAACTGCTCACATTTTTCAGAAATCAGCACACCGCTCGCATACAACTGCAAGCCCTTTTGATACTCCTTGGAGTGATAGTTATAGGGTGCCTTGGCAGGAAAAAAGAGCACGGTATCAAACTCACTTGCCCCCTCCAAATGCTTGGCAACCACGGACAAGGGAGGGTCATATTCCATAAATTTATCCGCAAAAAAGTTGTTGTATTCTTGCTCTGTGACGCTTGCTTTTTTGCGTTTCCAAATCGGCACCCTACTATTGATGGTATCAATCGTGCTGACCTCTTTGTACTTGCTATCCACACCTTCACCCACACTCTCATCTGCAACGGTCTTGATGGTAGACATTTTAATGGGATAACGGATATAATCACTATGTTTTTTGATGATTTCACGCAAATGATATTCATCTAGCAACCGACTGTACGCATAGTCCTCGTCATCTTTTTTGAGGTGCAAAATGACCTCTGTACCGCTTTGTCTAGGCTTTGCAAAAGCCTTGGTACCATCACTCTCTTTTTCGGTCGCTTGGTTGCTGTCATCCACCAAATCCAACAACTCTTTGTGTTCTGCTGTGACGGCTGACAAAGAGTACCCATCCAACCCAGTGCTACTCCAAATGGTAGGTTTTTGCCCCCATTTGCGTGACAGCACGGTCACCTTGTCGGCAACCATAAAAGCACTATAAAAGCCCACGCCAAATTGTCCAATGATATCAATCTTGGCATCCTCGTCCTTTTTGTCGCCACCCTTGTCTTTGCCCAAAGCATCCTTGAAAGCCTTGCTTCCGCTCTTGGCAATGGTGCCCAAGTTGGCATCCAACTCCTCCGCACTCATTCCAATACCGTTGTCCCTAATCCGCAAAAGCCCGTTCTTTTTGTCACGCACAATCTCAATCGCCAAGTCATCCTTGGCAATCTGCACCTCACCATCCGTCAGCGACACAAAATACAACTTGTCCAACGCATCACTCGCATTGGATACAAGTTCTCTCAAAAAAATCTCTTTGTTGGTGTACACGCTGTTTATCATCAAGTCCAAAAGTCTCTTGGACTCCGCCCTAAACTCACGCACCGACGCCGTGCTTTTTGCACTCACCCCATCGCCACCTGTTTGTTTGACCGCTTTG
>WQZE01000120.1 GCA_009780875.1 Bacillota bacterium
CCAAAATGGTTTGTGCGGTCTCGCCCGTCTCTTTGTAGATGGCGGTGATACCCGTCAAAAATTTGCTACTAAATCTACCCCAACCCGCAAAATTCAATTTGCCAAGTTCTTTGATTTGGCGGTCGTCAAAAATATGCCCATACTCTTTTTGTATACGCTCCAACACAGGCTTTTTGTCTTGTGTGAAAACGGTATGCAACTCAATGATTTTTTCCGCAATCACACAATTTTGCGGACTAGCCAAAAATTGTGCTTCCAAAATGTTTTCAAATTCAATCTTGCTACGCAAAGCGGAATTAAAGTTTTTGTCCTTTTCATCCTCTTTGCCCACTTTGTCCTTGTCAGTAATCAGCCCCCTCTCAATCATCCATTTTTTGATTTTGTCTTTGGAGAGTGATTTTTCTTTTTGACAAATACCACTATACAATTGCTCTTTGATGTCTTGTGTGATTCTATCCCCATTGATTTTGAGATTGTTGAGGTCTTGCAAAAGCATATACTCTTGGTACAACAAACTACCTTTGGGTACAACGGGCTCACTTGCCAAATAAGTGCACGCCCTTGTCATCCTGCGGATAAACTGATTGCCACTCTCCGCACTGTTGACCACCTTCTCAAAGTTCCAAGGCAAGACTTTTTGCCCCTCTTGCCCTTCGTTTTTGACAATCCAAGCAAAACCCTTGTCTCCACCGTTTTGCTCATTGAGCGGCCCCACATAGTAGGGTATACGGAAAGTAATCAATTTTAGGATTTTGTCTTGTACGGTATATGGTTTTTTGGCATCTATATGTGCAAAGTCTTCTTGTGCCAAGAATGCAAAGTTGTTTTTTTGCTTGGTCAAAATATTTTTGAGTTCATAGAGTCCCAATTGGTGTGGGATTGTTGCATTGTCTTTGGTGACTTGAATTTTGCACAAATCACCCGAGTAATCAAATTCAATCTTGCCTTTTTCATCTCTCTTGATGTTCCCATCCGCCTCAATCTTGGTGCCAATCTTTTGCACAATTTGCTTGTACTCTTGACTCTCTTTTGCATCCTCGCTCACACCCTCCATCACGGAGGCAACATATTTCAAAAACTCTTCGTGGCTGGCAGTCATTGGCTCTTTGCCTTTGCTGATACACATCACAAAATGTGAACTGCTTTTTTTGTTGCTCGTGAGATTGCTCCCCACATAGTTTGCATAGGAGGCGTGTACCGTACCTTTGTCTTTGAACTCACTATTGTGTCTAAACATCTCCTCGTACTGCTCTTGCGTACAATACTTTTTGAAAAAGGTTTTGAGGAGTTGCAAATCCGCCTTGTGTCTCTCAAACGCCTCCACCATTGCCGCACTAACATACTTGTGTCCAACCATAATCCTGCTGAGCAAAATGCTGTCGTACATTGCTTTGAGTGCATCAATCACGGATTTTTGCATATCATCAAACAACTCATTGTTGCAAGCATACTCCAAGTCATCCTCGTATTTTTCACTTGCAAAAGACCACTCTTTGAGTTGGTCAGATTCCGCCTCTTGCAAAGGCGTTTTTTCTTTGTCTTTTTTGTTTTGCTTTTTATCCTCTTGGGTATCCCAAATTTTGGAGAACCTGAGTTTTCCACCTTTTGCAAACTCCAACAATTGATACAATTTTTTGTCTCTATTGTCAGCATCGGGGCAATTGATAAGTGCCCCCATATCAAAAAATTGCTTGGCGATGGATTTTGTTTTGTCTTGAATGATGGCAGGAATTTGGCTTGCCTTGGTCGTATCAAAAAGAGCGACCTCTGTGCTCATTGTTCTTGCATAGGCATCATTTATTTGATACAAAATCTCCCCAAAGCCGGCATTAACATCAATATTGTCCACATCCATCCTGTCGTTGAGAAAATGTCCACGGTACTTGATGGAGTGGTGACACGCAAGGTATAGGAGGCGTGGGTCGGATTCTGGATTTGTGAGGAGGTGTTGTTTGAGGTGATAGATGGTGGGAAACTTTCCATAGTACACCTTGTCACAAAAGCCCTTGGTACGAGTGCCCGCAAGAGATACACCATTGTCACCTTTGGGGCAACGGTGTCCGCAATTGGCTGTATCACAAAACAGGGAGTACTGGTCCTCTTGGATTGGGTTGCCCTTTGCGTCCTTTTTGTCGTTTTGCGTGATATCATCTGGGCAATGCAAATGACTGCTGTTGAGTCGTATGAAAAAGTTGGGGTCAATAGGCAAAATGATGGGTGCAAAAAGTTCTTGCAACAAATCAATCCGCACCTTGCGGCGTGCCATCCGTCTACGGTTGGCTCTTTTTGCACGACGCCCACTTGCATCCACCGCATCGTCAAAAAGCCTTGCACCACACTGCAACTTGCTCCCTTTGGTCAAAATATTGTACTCCGTATCGGTGGCGCACCACCCCACGCTATTTGTACCAATGTCCAACCCTAGATACCAATCTTTCTTTTCTATGTTTTTCATCTTACTCCTCTCCTAGTCTACCCACACCCCTTTGCGTATGCAGGGAGCCATACCACCTAGACACGAACGGCGGTATGTAAGAAATACAGGAGCAGAGATAAACACCCTATGCAAACCACAAAACAATGCAATGCGGGTGCATTGGAGACATACAGCAAACCACCATTCCGTATAATTCGTATAGCGTGTATCAACAATCTTGTGACAGTATGGCGTTTGTTGTTTGGACCTATTTGATTTGCGTATCCTTGGTGTCTATGCGTGTCAGCAAAGATGGTTGTTTCTCCGTTTTCTTATTTGCCATTTTCAATCTCCTGCCTAAGTTTACTGATTTGCAAGTCTATTTGATACAATTTTTGGTCTTGCTCTGCGTTCCACGCTGTCCCCTTGATGATATTGTATTTGATGGTTTCCAAATTATTGATGATTTGATAGAGTCTTTCTGTGGCTTCCATTTGTTTTCCTCTTTTGTATCCCTGCACTTTTTTTATTTCCTATTTTTCTTTTGCAATTTTTGTTCTCATTTTGTGCAAAACAAAAGCAACAAAAATGGTCCTTTTGTTTTGTATTTGTTTGCTTGTTTCGTATTCTGATATCATAAATAAGCGAACAATCCATACCCCGTCAAAAAATGACAAATTCAAAATTACAAATTCACCCCTATATTATACCATACAAATGGTGACAATGTTTGTCACTAATCAAAAATAAATTACCCCCCCCCCATAATGTTTTCATTATAGGGGAGAGTATTCTTTGCTTGGGTTCATTTTGCTTTGTTTTTGAGAGGACTCTTGGTGGTCTTGTCGGGCAAAGGTTCTTTTGCACCCAAGGTTGTTTGCGTGTCATACTCGCTCTCCACCCCATAGATACCAAGGGCTGTCTCTATGCGTTTTTTGATGACCTCGCACGCTGTCGCATATTGCCCATCCAATCCGCCCGCATATTGGGCAGCGTTGGCAATACACCCACCACTGCAATAATACTTGGCAAAGCATTTTTGACAATGTGCTTTGGTGGTAATATCATTGGTCTCAAAAGGTGCCTTGGCATCTTGATGGAGTCCGCTTGCAAGGTCACCCAGTTTGTATGGCTCCATCCCCACAAACTGATGACAAGGGTAGATTTCCCCACTTGGAGAGACCGCCAAATATTCGCAACCTGCACCGCAACCACTCAGCCTTTTGGACTCGCAGGGCCCGCCTTTGAGGTCAATATAAAAATGGAAAAAGTTGAACCATCCTTTGCCTTTTCGCCTTTGGAGGTACTCTTTAGCGAGCGTGTCATACTCGGTTGCAATTTGTGTCAAATGCTCAGGCTTGATGGCCAATGCGTGCGTATCTGGCAAAACAACGGGCTCCAAAGAGATTTGGTCAAACCCAAGGTCGGCAAGATACAAGACATCTTTGGCAAAGTCCAAATTGTGTGCCGTAAAAGTCCCCCGCACATAGTACTGCCCCTTGCCCCGCTTTGCTACAAACCTTTCAATGTTTTGCAAAATCGTTTTTTGACTACCTTTTTGGTTTTTGGTGGGTCTCAAATGGTCGTGCACTGCCTCTCGCCCGTCAATACTGAGCACCACATTGTACATCTCAGCACACAAAAAATCAATCATCTCCTCCGTCAAGTGGAGTGCATTGGTGGTCATTGTGAATCTGAAAATTTTGTTGTGCTTTTTTTCTAGACTCCTTCCATACGCTACGGCTTGTTGTATCATCGCAAAATTGAGCGTAGGTTCACCGCCAAAAAAATCAACTTCTAGATTTTTGCGAGTACCCGACAACTCTACAAGCATATCCAATGCCTTTTTTGCGGTGTCTAGGCTCATCATTTGTTTTTGTGCAACATTGTCAGCAGCAAAACAATACCCGC
>WQZE01000121.1 GCA_009780875.1 Bacillota bacterium
CATAAAAAGGTCTTTTGCCAACCCTGGCCAGACCACATCCCGCACAATAACGGTCTTTGAGACCAAATTCTTTTTCACAAACCGAGCACTTGTCCACGGTATCCCCCTGCATCTCTTTGGATTTGTCCACTTTGCTTGTCTTGTACACGCACCTTAGTATACCACATCCCCGCCCTTTTGTCAAACACCCTGCCCCATCTCGGTGCACTCAAAAAATTTTGGAGCCACTTGCCTCCTATTTGGTATGAAGCAAAAAATGCCCTACACTGGTGAGAGACTCACCTATGTATACACCACTTGCTCACACCCTGAGACCACAAAGCCACAACCCTTTCCCAAAGAAGAATATACTTTTTATCCCACCCATACTCACACCTCTCAACACACACCACCCGCACATCTTGACAATCCAAACATCCCATACCTTGCCACACACTCACGACAACCCTTTACTCAGTGACAAACACTCTCTTGCCCACTCCACACAAATAATCAACGGCTTAGTCACACGACGCACACAAAGAGACAATCGCAACAAGTCCCCTGCACCACTTTTTTTTATCACAAAAATTTTGTCAAGGGTTTTATTTGTAGTTAGGAGACGCACAACCAACACACATTGATAGCACCAAGGCGACTCATAGGGCGATACCCTATGTAGACAATCAATGGCAACGAAAAATCGTCGCCCTTGATTGTACAAAAATCATTATTGTTTTTTTGCCGCTTCCAATTTTGCTTTCGCCTCTGCAAGCCTTGCTCTTGCCGCCTCAGCGGGTGACAATTTTGCTGGCTCAGTCGCCGCTGGCGCTGCCTCTACCACTGGCTCAGGAGCCGGTGCTGGGGCAGGTGCTGGGGCAACAGGTGCCACAGGAGGTTGCATTGGCTGCATAGGAGGTTGTTGCATTACTGGTTGCTGCATTGGCATTTCGGGCATCATTTGTCCGTTTTGTGCCATCAACTCTTCCTCGGTTGGCATTATAGGATTGCCAAACTCATCCACAGGATAATCCATCATAGGTGCTTGTTCCTCATATACAGGAGGAGGAGCACCCACGGTGTCTGCCATTGTACGGATAGGAGCAGGTTGATAGGTCTCTCTGGGTCTGTTGAAGGTATTTGCCTTGCGGTCAAATCCAAAGTTGCTACCTTGCTCTTTGAGTTGTTTCACGCTCTCGGCGGTTGGTTTTACCGCCTTTTTGTCTGGGGTCAAAGTGATCAATCTGACAATAACGATACCGATACCAACGCCCAAAGCCACAAAGCCAAAAGGCATCAAAAGACCAAGTCCGCTACCACTACCACCATCTGGGTTTGCAGTGATGGCACCCGCTTTTTTGGAACCATCTTGAATCAACCAGCCGATTGGCTCACCGCCCGCACCTTTGGTAACAAGGCTTGCAACGGTACTAAACAACAAGAAGGACAATACAGCCACACCAAGTCCGGCTCCTGTCAAAATAATACTACCCACAGGACCATCCAAAAATTTGAGTGCTTGCAATTTGCCTGCAACGACTAGAAATCTAAGAATGGTGGCAACCAAAAGAATCACAATGAGTACAAACGCCAAGGTACCAAAGATACCCACAGCTCCACTCAATCCAAATACGCTGAAACCATTGTATACTTTTGGATAACGATATTCGCCAAGTGGGTATTGGTCAATATAACTACTGCCAAACTTACCTGTGTTGATGTCATCCAATTGCGCAGGTGTAAAAATACCCACAGCATTGATGAACGGTTGCATAAACGCAAACAACAATACGAGCGCAGATATCAAAAGGAGTCCAGTGAAAAGCAACTCCAACTTGCGACTACGCTTTGCTGTACGCTCTTTGCCACCCCAGTCTGGACCGCTTTTTTTGACGGCTTGTTGGTGACGCAACTCTTGCTTTGCCCTGTCTCCAAATCCAGTCAAGTGACTGTTGGAACGGTCTTGCACGGTGTTGCTCTCTCTTGGTGGAATCACCCTTTGAGGTGCTTGCCCAGGCTTCATAGGTGCTTGTTTGCCAAGCCCCCCTGCGTTTGCCGTTTTGCCGCATTTGGGGCACCAATTGCCCTTGAGCTCGGCTCCGCAAAATTTACATTGCATAATATTCTCCTCATCGTTTTTGCACTCTCAGGCCCACAAATGCAACCAAAATGGCAATGTGTACTCAAATCATACAAATACTAATTTTCTATAATACTATTATACCATTTGTTAACAAATTATGTCAAGCGTTTTAACAACATTTCTGAAAATATTTTCAAAACTTTTGATATTTTTTGTTCCTTGGCTGAGTGAAATACGCCATTTATGGGTACGACACAGGGCACATACGCTGATACCCATCCATCATACACCTTTTGACAGCGTATGTACTATGATTGCATAGGCATTGTTCGCCCCAATATTTGTTGCAAGGGCTATGTAGCCAAACGGGCATTGGCATTGGTTGCCTATGCCCGTTTGGTGTTTTGTTTGGTTTTGAGAGGTTTGTCGTTTTGCAACGACTTGCCCCTTTTTGCCTTGTCAACGATTACATTCTGTTGCCACGGCTGCCCGCTTTTGTGCTTGTTGCTTGTTTCTTTTTCATCAAAACAACTACCACTACGCCGACTGCTGCAAGAGCAACTACACCAGCAACGATACCAATAATCATACCAGCATTAGAGGTTTTTGGAGCCACTAGTTTTACTGTCAAGATTTGCGTATCGCTATCACGATAGTTTGCTTTGTCTGGGTTGTAGTACGCTTGGAATTGGCTGTCACCCACTTGTGCACCTGCTGGTGCATCTGGGTTTACAAAGTACCAATGGTCTGGCAAGGTTACTACTTGGCTGATAGATTTTGTGCTATCAAACTCAACATCAGCAAAAGTTGGAAGGCTTGGAGCCACTGCTTTTGCTCTCTCAACTACAATGTTGATGGTTGTATTTGCCACATTGTAGAAGTTGTCATTGAGTGAGTATGCCACCTCAACCTCACGGTATCCATCCGCCAAATCGTTTCCGTCTTCATCCACACCGATGGTTGCATCGCCTACAAGTGCATTGGAATCAACAAATCTAAATCCTGTAAATCCAGTACCGTTGTCAATACCTGGTAGTTGTGCTTCAATGTCACCCAACTTTTGTCCATAAGTTGCACGGATTTGACCATCTTTTGGTTTTGAATTTTCCATAGCAGCCAATTGCAAACTGTTCAAGTCCGCTTTGTCTACTTTGAAGGTTGTGGAGAATGGTTCACTTGTTGCACTTTCTGCACCAGGAACAACCGCACTAAATTTGAGTGTGTAGTTGCCTACATTTCTCATTACACCGCTCAAAGTTCCTCTTTGCTCATTGAAAGACAAACCTGCACTGAGTGCTTGTTGACTTGCTGCTGTATCTAGTACATAGTTTGCACCAATTGGGTATTCAGCATTTGGGTCAATTCCATTGATGTCAACACCAGGTGCCAATCTAAATTTTGTAAAGACGGTTGTCTCTGCAATTCTTGAATCGTACACAAGTCCGCTGAGGGCTTTGTTAACTTCTGCTTTTGAATCTTCTGTGATAAAGGTAACAATTTGGTCACCGCTTGCAAGCAACATTACTGCTGATTTGCGTGCATTTGCATAGTTGGTATCGTTTGTTGGTTGATACTCAATAATTGCTTGTTTGTAAGGAGTGTCAGTGCCCAAACCAGAGTTGTCTCCGATTTGTACATCATTGAATAGATAGTTTCCGTCTGCATCTACTTGAACATCTTGCCCGTTTCCGGTTAGAATACCATCACCGATCAAATTCCACATACCGTCAATTTCGTTGCCGTCAAGGAAGCTTGGTTGGTTGATAGAGTCCATAACTGTTTGCCAAGTGGTTACAGTTTGTGCTGTCAAGTACGCTGGTGATTGTGTACCAGGTACCAATTGCTCAACTTCAAAAGTTGCTGTACGGTCTACATACATCAAGTCAGCATTGAAGTCATAATAAGTTGCTGTCAATTTGTTGTTTGCTTGCACGCCTTTCACATTGTTTGCACTTGTGTTGGGTGCAGTGCTTGCCATATTGGCATCACCAATGGTTGTTGTTTGGCCATCTGCAATGGTAATCATATCATTAACAATGTTTGCTGAGAATGCGTTTTGTGCTGCATTACCTTTTACTGGGGTCCCATTGATATCGTATGTCAAATCATTCCACAACCAGATACCGCTTTGTGCAGCGACTGTTCCATTGTAAGACGCTCTTGTTGGCAACACAAAGTCAGCCAACTTATCAGAATAAATACCGTGTGCACCGGTGTAAGATTGGTCACCA
>WQZE01000122.1 GCA_009780875.1 Bacillota bacterium
ACTTGCACAAGATATTGAGTTCAAACGGTTTGATAATCCTTGATGCAATGCGTGTAGACAATCTCTCCAAATCTTTTATGGGAGCCATCGCCTCCACCAAAGAATCCGTATGCATTGGTGAGGTGCACAGAGTTTGCACCAGGGTGTGTCTATGGCTAATGATATTGACATCTGTACTGGGTGCATTGAGATATTTGATGAGCAACCTCTTGCCCATATCCGTTTTGCAAAAATTGATGACACTATACAAAGTGCCCACCAAGCCACCATCTCTTGTGTTTTTGTCAAGTTCTAGCGTTCGCCTTGCTGTTTTGCCAAGTTGCATTGTCTTGGTAGCATTTTGATTGACGGCATCATTGAGAGATACCCCGGTTGATTTTTGTGTATGCGTGACATATTGTAACAATGCCCCCACAGCCACAAGATTGGGCGTAATTTGCGACAAGGCTTTGTGCTTGTCCTCCCCCAACTGCTGGTTGGTCGCTTGATGACATTTCTCCAAATCAAAAGCAATGTCAAAAGATGCATCCAGTTTTGGCAGGTCTCCGTTTTTTACAAAGTCCCACTGATTGGCTTGCTCTGCAAAAGCGTGGTTGCAAATGATTTCTTTGGGCTTGATTTTGGCAAGACTGTCCACAAGAGAGGTACGGTCTTTGCAGTACTCATATCCAAGTTCCGTGGTCGTTATATCTGCAAATGCCACCCCGTACTGCACACCTACGAGATTGTTGTGCGTCCCCCCATCGTATTGATACACCGCACAAAGAAAATTATTTTCCGCACTCAACAAGTTACTCTCGGTCACCGTGCCACTTGTGACAACCCGAATGACTTCTCTTTTGACGAGTCCTTTTTCGCTCGGTGGCGTCGTCTGCTCGCAAATGGCTACCTTGAAACCTAAGGCTATGAGTTTGCACAAATATCCCTCATAGGAGTGGTACGGTATACCGCACATAGGGGCTCTTTCTGGCATACCGCAATCTCTACCTGTGAGTTTGAGGTCCAATGCACCAGACGCCGATACGGCATCCTCAAAAAACATTTCATAAAAATCACCGAGCCGATAAAACAAAATGCAGTCGGTGTAATCCGCCTTGATTTGCAAATATTGCTCAAACATAGGTGTGTATTTCTTCATTTTTTTATCCGTTCAAAACTACTTTGTCCAAGTTTTGTAAATCTATTTGACGAGTTGCCCAATCAAACTACTATTTTTTGTATCCACGATTTTGACTTGTGCAAACTCCCCCATTTGCATTGCGTGGGCAGGCAACATCACCACCCTATCATCTCTTGTTTTTGCCAAAGTCTTTTCACCACTTTGCGTGCAAAGACACTCCATCGTTTTGCCTACGGCTTGTTTTGCAATGTTGGTTGCAATGATTTCTTGTTCTTGGATGAGTGTTTTGATTCGTTCCCTTTTTGTAGGCAAATCAATTTTCCCTTCCATCTTTGCGGCAGGCGTGCCCTCTCTTGGAGAAAAAACAAAACTAAAAATATTGCTAAACTGTACTTGTCTCACAACATCCAAAGTATCCAAAAACTCCTCGTGCGTTTCTGTTGGGAACCCAACCATAATGTCCGTGGTAATGGAGATATCAGGCACTTTGTGACGCAAACGCTTGACACTTGACAAATAATGCTCTTTGGTGTATTTGCGATTCATCAGTTGCAATATTCTATCCGCACCGGCTTGCACAGGCAAGTGCACACTATGGGAGATATTTTTGCTTTCAGCAATCGTATCTATCATTTTGTCCCCAAAATCAATGGGGTGCGAGGTCATATATTTGAGTATAAAATGAAACGGCAACGCATCCAATGCACGCAACAAATCCGCAAAATCATTGGTTTGGTCTCTGTATGAATTTACATTTTGACCAAGCAAAGTGATTTCTTTGTACCCTTTTTGCAAAAGATTGGAGCATTCTTGGACAATGTCCTCAAAGGGGCGTGAACTCTCACGACCTCGCACATAGGGCACAATACAATAAGTGCAAAATTTGTCACACCCTTGTATAATACTCACATAGGCAGACACGCCATTCTCACGCAAATAATAGTCTTCTTGCACACGGCTTTCAACGCTATTGTCATACACCTTTTGCCCTTGCTTGACAAAGTTTATGCATTCAAGCAATCTTCCCAAACCGCCTGTACCCAAAACAATATCCACAAAAGGATAGGATTTTTGTATCTTTGCAATCGTGCCCGTTTTGCTCGCCATACAGCCGACTACGCAAAGAATCATTTCTGGCTTTTGCTTTTTGAGAATTTTGAGGGCACCAATGTTTCCATAGATTCTATTCTCTGCACTTTGACGCACACAACAAGTATTGAAAACCACGACATCCGCTTGTTCAACAGATTCCGTTTTTTGGTATCCCCCCATTGCAAGCAGTCCCTCCAATCCTTGGGAGTCGTGCACATTCATTTGGCACCCAAATGTATCTATATAATAAAACATAACAATCCTATTATATCAAAAATTGTTTCGTTTGTAAAGGTATTTGCGTTTACTAGCAAAACTAGCAACTTTATGTACCCAGATGATTTTTTGCAATCACTCCTTGTTTTTATTTTTTTGACTTGGAACTAAACAACAATGTCACCAAATAACTAGCAACAATGCACTCCCCAATACCAAAAGCAGAATTTCCAAGCCCGCCCGCAAAAGCACCCAGCAAACCGTACTGTGCCGTGTACTCAATCGCACCTTTTGCAAGGGCTGCTCCAAACCCAACAATAGGGACACTTATACCCGCTTGACAAATTTCCGCCATTTTGTCATAGGCTCCCACCGTTTGCAAAACGATGCCTGCCAGCAAAAACACTATCAAAATCCGTGCGGGCGTCAATTTTGTTTTTACAATAAGTATTTGGGCCACCGCACAAATACCACCCCCTACGGCAAATACAATCAACATTGTCACCAATTTGTCTAGCATACAAATAGTATGCACAAAAAATACTTTTGTTATGACATTTTTTGAGACATCTCTCTTGTTGCCTCTCCACAATTTTCAACCATTCCAACATTTGGCAATAGGGAGTGGTCTACAAGTTTTGCTTGCATCAAACAAAGTAGCACCCGCCATTCTTGATAATCACCCAACATTACAAATTCTGTTGTCAATCTGTCCATATTTTGATATAATAGAACTATGAAAATTCTTGCGTTTACAAAAGTAATCTCCCCAACAATGGATGCAAATCATCAAGATGCGACAAATCCAGAGATTGCCCTACAAAATCCTTTTGATACGGCTCCACTCACCACTGCACAAAACCTAAAAAAGCAAGTGGGCACTACCCTTGCAACTCTTTGTATGGGCACAAACGACATCGCCTACACAACAGCTTGTTTGCAACAAATAACCCATCTTTATGATATAGACCACACATATTTGCTCCACGACCCATTTCTTGCAGGGAGCGATACTTTGGCAACGGCCTATGCACTTTCCGCCACCTCAAAGTTTCTGGGTGATTTTGATTTGTATCTTTGTGGAGCACAATCAAGTGATGGAGCCACGGGGCAAGTCGGCATTGAGATTGCCGCACATCTAGGACTCTCAGTGCTTTGCAATGTTTGCAAAATAGAGGTGATAGACGCACAAAAAATCAAATGCACCGTACTTTCACAATTTGGTAGATATGTCTTTGTGGCAACCTTGCCTTGCGTACTATGTATGGTGGGCACCAAAGGGTCAAGCAATGTACAACCCATCAATGTGACACAGTATACCGACACTCCCCCCTTTGCGGGCACCCTCCTCACAGCACTTCAAGCAAATTTGGACCTATCCAAAATAGGTTTGCAAGGGTCTCCTACACAAATCAAAAGCACAAGCAAGATAGAGAGTGCACAAAAAAATGAATTCAAACTCACCTCTTTGCAACCCAAAAAAGCCATAGACATCACACAAGAATACTTGACCATACTCCCGCAAATCTTGCAAAAAACCAAGCAAGAACGCACCACTATTTTGAAACACAACCACCATAGACCCACAAGAAAAATCTCTCACAGTGACTCTGTATGGATTTTTTGCGAACAAGTTTGCAACCACATCATTCCCGAATGCTATCAAATCATCTCCAAAGCGTGTCAACTAGCCAAACCACACGGTGGCGAGGTCATTGCTCTTTGCTCACACAAACCACTCAAACAAGATAGAGCACTCCTATCTGAATACGGAGTGGACCGCTGCCTACACGGAGATTTTGAAAAACACACCGACTGCCTTTTTGACCAAAAAATGGTAGATTGGTTTGTTGATTTGTGCAAG
>WQZE01000123.1 GCA_009780875.1 Bacillota bacterium
AAACAAGTAAACAAGTAAACAAGTAAACAAGTAAACAAGTAAACAAGTAAACAAGTAAACAAGTAAAACGCAGATATAGAAAAACAAACAAAATAAATTTTTTGAATAAGGAGTAATGATATGGACAATGGGACAATGGGACAATGGGACAAGAACAAGGCACGGTAGACCTTGTAGGAGTAAACTGTGTTCACCCGCCCAGGCAAGACAATACCAAGTGGAAAAACAGCCAAACAAACAAAGTGGGAATCGTGGCAAACGGTGTGAGTTTGCAAAGGAGAGGGCAATGCAAAGAGGTCGTGTGATAAAAACCAGGGTGAGCCAGTTTGTGGCTCTATTTTTGGTTGCGGTGAGCATCTTTATGGTGGCGTGTGGTGACAAAAGCAAGGCGGATGATGGTCTTGTCAAGAATGTAAAAATCACAACCACGGTGCAAGATGCAGTGAGTTATGGCAAGAACATTTTGTCTTGGGACAAGGTGAGTGGCGTGGATGGGTACAGTATCAAGGCGAGTGAGTTTCAGTATTATGATACAACGGATACGAGTTTTGACCTTGGGGAGTTGCAACTTGGGGATTATCAGTTGCAAGTGGCGGGGTACCACAAGGATGAATCGGAGGTCGGGTTTAGGACAGGTGAGTACAGCAAGCCCATCCCATACCAATCCTATGGTAGAGTGACTCAGGCCAGTACGGGTGGTACGACACGGAGTGATAGCGGGCTTTTTGGGGCGATGGACGATATTTCTGTCGGGTCAAGTTATTTGGGTTATGGTTTTGATATGATAAACAGCAACCTAGTCAATAGCAAAACGGTTATTAGGAATGCGCCTATTTTTGAGTCTGCCAAACTCAAAGCCCAACCGGTGGTCAAGGATGTGGAGTATGCAACCAGGGTGCTTGACACTTACAACGAGAGTTCTACCCAGTTTTTGGAGGACCTCAATGGCAAACTCAATTTGAGTGCCAACGGGTATTGGGGTAGTGGGTCAATGTCGTCCACTTTTGGCACTACGAGTGAGAGCAAGGAGTTTCACTCTTTCAAAATGCTGGATGCATATGTGCATAGTTACAATTTGACATTGCAAAGTGGTGTGCCGCAACTCAGAGATATCGTGACCAATGACTTTTTTGCGGATTTGTACAGCAAGCAAGTGTCTCCGGCACAACTAATGGAAAAATACGGCACGCACTTTGTGATGGGTGTGGATATGGGTGGCAGACTCCAAAGCACCTATTTGTTGGAGTCTAATGAGCAGACAAATATTGATAGCGTGAGTGCATCTATCAGTACGCAATTCAACTATGGTGTAGGTGGAGGTTCTGTGGGAGCCGAGGTGGATTGGAGAAAAGAGGCGAGCAGCAAAGGGGTCACACACAAGACAAATATTTGGGTGTTGGGCGGTGACTCACGGGCAGAGGACGGCACGATTTTTGATTTTAGCAGTGATGATAAAGTGCGTGACTACTATGCCCAATGGGCGGATACCTTGCGTTATGCTCCTGCTTTGATGGGGCTTGGGAGCAGCCGTGACATCGTCCCACTTTGGTCACTGATTGATGGAATCAACGACAAGCCGGAGTACAGTTGGACCTACCAAGATGGCACGAGCACCAACTCTTTGACAAGGTCTGCTCAATTGCAAGAATATTTTTATCAGTATGGCAGAGAGAGTTATGTCAATTTTATGAATAGTTATGGCAAAGAGGTCTCTTTGCCTGACTCCATTGTCAACATTACGGTCAACAAGCAAGAGACCACGCTTGACCAAGAAAGTGGTAGGAATGTCTTTTTTGTACGACCAGAGTTGGGAGTCAATGAGCAAGCAAGACTCAATTTTGATGTGTACCCAACCAATGCAAGTTTCTTTGACAAAGAGTATAGCGTGCAACCACACGATGGCAACTATCTCACAGTGTCAAACGATGGACTCATCAATCTTGCCGACAACGCAGAACAATATCTTGGCGACATTGTAGAGGTCATTGTATCAGCAGGTGGTGTGAGGCAAAAGGTGCTCATCAAAGTGGACAAAGTGTACGACATCACTTATGATGCAGGCGAGGGAGACTTTGGCAAAGACCCTTATGGGGTGCCCATTCAAACGATGACAAGCAAAGTGCACTACAAAGAGAGTGTGCAAAGTGTGAGTAATCCAAATTATTTGGGAGCCAAGGCGAGAGAGCCCAAGAAAGAGGGGTTTGTGCACGATAATTTGGCGAATAGGCGCGCGAATGAAATTGAAAATGGCAATGAAGAAGCAGGTGCCAATTATTTGGATGGATGGGTGGATTCTGCAGGCAATGTGTTTGAGTTTGGATACCAGCCCAACCGTGATATTGTGCTCTACCCAAAATGGAGGCAAGAATTTTTTGAGGTCACCTTTGATGCGGGGGATGGGCAGTTTGAGCACAATGGGAATAGTGAGCAAGTGCAAACGGCTAAATTCAGATACAATGAACGCCCCCAAACACTCAGTTTGTTGGGTAGAGATGACCCTGTCAAGGATGGGTTGGATGACAATGGAGAAAGGTTGACGCTTTTTGATGCCTGGTATGTCACCAAAAACAGTTCACAACAATTTGTTTTTAACAAGGAATATCTTGAACAAGATGTGACGGTATACGCACAATACGCACAAAATAAATATTTTGTGGTAGAGTTTGATTTGGGTGGTGGAATAGGAAATGAGACCACAGCACGGCAAAATGTGCGGATAGTGACAGGTGTTGATGGTGCGGGTGGGGTGCCCAAAAAACCTGGCAAAGACCCCGTGAAAAAGTACCAGAATTTTAAAGGTTGGTACTCATATGATGATTACCATCAATTGACGCCTTTCACATTTCATGAAGAAAGCAGTGGGGCCGGAACAATATATAAAAATACTACTATCTATGCACAATACGACGCACCGAACGCTAATGAGGTGCAAATGCAATTGGTTGACGAAGATGGTAAAGTAGTCACTCAAAATTGGAATACATTGAGTGTCCTAAGTGGCGAAAAGGTGCCCTACCAAAGTGCTCCCGTGGTGACCAATTATGATTTTGTTGACTGGTACACAACGCCGTTGGGGACAGAGAAATACTCCTTCAATGCCATTGTGGACAGGAATTTGGTGATTTACGGCAGACTCAAAAAAGCCACCTACTTGGTGCAGTTTGATCTCAATGGAGGCAATGGAAGTATCCCGGAGCAATCCATCTTGGGCGGAGGCAAGGTGACCAAGCCTGCCAACCCCACCGCACAGTACAGAAAATTTGAGCAGTGGACAAAGGACAAGGCGGGCAGTCAACCGTTTGATTTTGGGCAAGCAGTATCAGCCCATATGACGCTGTATGCACAATGGGGGTATAACGACCCTGAAACTGGCAAAGGGCAGACAACTGTGCGACCAGAAGAGAAGCAGGCGACGGCACACCACCAGACTTGGGGGCAAGACAATGCGTATGACACGGTGGACTTTGCAAAATTTGATTTGGACAAAAGACTCTTGCAATCTCTTGGGTACACCTATCTGCAAATCACGGTTACGCTCAGTGTTGCGGAGATAGATGACGGGTATCAGTATGTCAATCTGTACAAGACCAGCAAGGTAGATGGCGAACCGATGGTGCAAAAGTCATTTGAGCACGGGAGATTGTACAAAGAGACAAGCTGGTGGGACCATACCGTGGCGTTTAGACCCAAGCCAATTGACTATTTTGATGATACTTCGTTTGTGATTAGATACGGCTCCTCAGGCAGCGGAAAAAATGCGTGGAAGCATAGAGAAATTCGTATTTTGGTGACCGCTGTCAAACGCTGGCCTTCTGAATGGGATAAAATAGATTGGTAATTGGACCTACGAAAATAAATCAGTAGCAAACAAAAGAGTCTATGCAACCTTGTGTAGGCTCTTTTGTCATAGTTTTTTTGATGCCGAACAGCGGGTAGGGCTCTCAAAAAACACGCAATGTACAAAAAGATGTTGTGTGCGTGCAGAGAATGCTTTGCCTTGCTTGCGGGCGTAGAAATAAAGGGGGTGCGGATGTGGAAGGTGAATATTTAAAATATATAGAAATTTAACCAAAAACACTTGACACGCATATACATACAATGGTATAATGTAGGCAAACGAATAATGAGAGTTGTGAATTGGTAATTTGTAAATGTTGTAAGGGTGTTTTTTGTGTGTGGCTGAATTTTGTGGAGCCTGTACACAAAAGGAATGAAACACGCTTTGCAA
>WQZE01000124.1 GCA_009780875.1 Bacillota bacterium
ACTAGCAATGAGATTTGCAAAAACACTTGCCCTGTATATTTAATTGATAGTTTATTTGCATTGCCAATGTTTGTTGACACGATTGAGAATATCAAATAAATTAAACCAGCAAGTAAAATAGGCAATACAATTATTAGTTTTATATAATTTTTCATACAAACATTATAACAGAAAAAAAAAAGCAAGTATAATGAGATTAAGGAGATAAAACAATGCAATATTATTGGACTTGCCATAAGTGGCAAGATGGGCAAAAGACAACTGACTATACACAATATTTAGGTGAACCTATATTTATCGAGGATAGATTAGACGAACAATTGGATACTGGGCAGATAACTTTGGAGGTGATGCCCATAGAAAGCAAGGACGCTTTTGCTCCCAAGACTAAATTCAGATTAGAACGCTACGCCACAAAAGACTACACCGATGTGCCACGCACTTGGGACTATGTAGTAGACCACGATGATGTGGAGTTGTACGCTGGCTACCCATCCATTTGTTGTCACCGCATTCACTTGATAGAACCAAGCGTCATTGCACAAGGTATGCATTGTGACAACATTGCACTAACTTACGAGTTGCAAGATGTAGACTTGAACTACCGCACAATAGGATACGACAATACACTTGTTGGCGATGGGATAGATACGCCAGGTGGGCACGATAGTGGCGTGAGGCAAACGGATGACACTGGATACAGTGAGTTTGGTTAATTCTTTTGTTTGAGTTTTAATATAATGAAAAAAGAGGCGATTCCGTGCGAAATCACAAGAAGTATAATCTCCACAATTGCTTTTGCAATTCCTTTTTTGAAAGAAATTAGATTGCTTGATAACTGCCTAATCAAGGAGTCATATTGGCCACTAGTGTTTCCTGCGGTGAGATTCGTTAATTGTTCATTTGTCATTTCTATTGCTTTCATTGAGGCAACAATATTTTGGCATCTAAAAATAATAAAAATAATGAATGTGGCAAATATAACAAGCAGTGCAATTAGTACTATATAATTTTTTTGATTTTTTTTTATCATTACGAAATTATACCATAAAAAATATAAATTGTCAATATTTTGAATTTGAAAAAATACAAGGAGAATAAATGTTAGCATATTTTAGAAATTCTTACCGTTATGTTTGGGATAAATCAAGTCTAGCGACGATTGAAAATCAACTCAAAAACTTTGATGGTAGTCAAAAACAGACTATTTCATTTGATGTGCCAAAACTAATTTGTCAAGGGGCTCAACAAACGGGAGCGTGGGCAAATGTATACCGTGATTTGTTTGAAATGAACACAATTACGAGAGTCTACCGCACTAAAATGAAAGGTGACCATACCATTAGCGACCAAGTGCTTGTCGCCAGCAAGCACAGTGGAGCAACGAGCATTGCACCGAATGATGATGATGTGTATTTCAGCGATGGCACAAACGCCCAGTTTCGTGCTATCGCTGAATGGAGCGACAACACTAGTTTTTTAAATCAATTTGCACTACAACAAAGACGCACGCTGTTGCCAGTAGTAGCAACAGCGAGAGCGGATTTTAGTGAAAAAAACATCGCTTTTGAAACCGAGCAACTAACTATTGAAGAGTTATATAGCAGTGAAAATATCAAATACAGGTACGATATAGAGTGTGTTGCAAATCCTGCAAATTTGAATGGGATGATTGAATTTTTTGAAGCGACACACAACGGTACGAAATTTACTTTTCCATCAGTCGGAGGTGATGGTACACCAATTGTGATTACGAATTTTTACAGCCAGTGTTCCATCACCGCCAATCAACCGATATCCACAAGCCTAGTAACCGTGTCTGCCACCATCAACGCCGTGTCCCTAGTGAGCGACAATCTATATGGAGGGGCGTTTTTGATGAAAGGGGTAAAATACTCTTGCTATGACTTGTTACGCCGTGCCTTACTCACCATAGATACTCAACTCATAGACAACGACAAATACGGACTAGATAGTATGCTAGACGACAACTTTGTAGAACAAGGTATACAATACCCAATTGTGGTACATCCCAATTGGAATAACCGCTTAAAGATTGCCAAAATGCAAGAAACCATTTTTGAGCAAAAGAACCTTTGGGAGATACTAATACAGATAGGCTATTATTTACACGCAATACCGTATTTGGAATTTGCTACTGATGGTACGGATAGGTTTGTTCTCAATTTTAGGCAGTTGGGTGATACACGCAAAAAGAGCGATACTAATACCAAGATTACAGTGTTCAACTCTAAAAATCTAAGTGAGTATTTTACACAGTATGATGCTTATGTGACCAATATGTTTAGTCCACAAAATATAGTAGAGGAGTGGCTAGTCTGCAAAACAAGTGACCAAAGTTATCTTGTGTCCAACGACACGGCAGAGTTGCAAACAAGCCGTCCAATAACTGAGATATTGGAGTTTGACATTTACTATAAAGAAAATAAGGCAGATGCCTTACAGTATATCTTTGAGCAAAGCGTATACCAAATATTAACTAGTGACAACCCACAAAAGATAACGCCTGCCAAAGGCAATGCGGTGTACTACACATTGGGAGATAACAAGATAAGTGGACTGTCCTATGTACCTCCGCAATCTAGTAGTGGCAACTTATTTTTGGCAATGCAAGAAATTGCACGCAGGCTATTTGGTACAATGAGTGGCTTTGTGACCAAAGACTTGCTGCTCAACACGCTCAAATTCCACATCAAGTACCGCACGCAAGACAGTATGCGTATAAGCCAAGTACGACCTGACATACAAAATTTTGTACGCAATAGCAGTTATGAAACCTACCCACACCACGAACAATTTTACGGACAACAAGACAAAATAGTGGACAGCGAGCGATTTTCACAAAACTTGTGGGGCAAACTCATACGAGTAGGCAACACAATCATAGAGCGGCAAGAGTATGTATCCGCAGGGCAAGAGAAAGAGGCAGGCGACCTTGTAACTATCAATGGCGACAACTACTATGTCACCCAAATAGAAAACGAGTATTACCACGAGGCAATACTGCAAAAAGTGTCTTACTCCAAAAACTTTAATCAATTGGCAAACATTGTGACAATACCCAGTGAGCCTCGTTTTTATGAAGTAAGCGAACGGAGCAAGATACGCCGGAAGTGCGTATTATGGAGTTCTTTGAACTATCCACCAAAGCACCTACAACACCGTCTAGTCCAAAGTATCTGCCGAGCAATTGGAAAGATTTTATCAATGGGCTAATCTTTAACAAAGATAGAACGCTACCAAACTTTGCGTACACCAAGTTTTTGGCAGACAAAAAACGAGAACACACAGGTAGTTTTGGGCAAATCATAGATAGCAGTGTATTATTCCCAAGTAGCGAAGTTGACCGTAGCGACCCAAACAATTTAATACCCTTGACACCTACCGACTTTGCCGAGAACATCACAACACTACTCTATTATCCCTTGCACGACGGCATAGTGTTTGAGTGGGATATGGTGGATAACTTTAAGGCAGGGGACTTTGTTGATACTACCCAACCAAAGGAAAGTGGCACAAACGATAGTGCGTATTATCCACTACAACCGCTTAGATATGTAGACATTATGGGCAGAGCAGACCTATTCCAATTCAAGTTGTTTAGGCGTGACGATTGGACTTTTGGGCAAGCCCAAAAGTTGCCCAAAGCGGTGATAGTGCCTGCTGACAATGAAAGTGTAGCCTACATCCAACCACAAAATGGAAAGCAACTATCTATTGGGCTTGACAAAGACAACCGAGAGGAACTGTCTTTCAATTACCAAATCAATTTGCTACATCGTGCCAGTGATGGAGATAGTGATTTTATTACTTTCCCAAATCTTTTCGGTCAAAAGGATAGTGCTTTGCGTATGTGCTTGCTAGACAGTCCGCAAAGTATGTTCAATGAAAATATTGACTTATCAGGTGTAATCACTGTTGCAGATAACATTGCTTTTGAGTTGGTTGACAACGATATCAACAATGCTATTGAAATACGAATAACCGAAAGTCTAACACAAGAGCAAATAACGGCTACTAAGTGTATAGTTATGTACCAAGAAATGGAAACTTATGACAGTAATCACAACCCGATTAGAGGCGAGAGATATAGTTATGTAGTCAAAAATGTAGACAAGTTAAGTGATGCTGACAAACTACAAAGTTGGTACATTTATCCTGTATACAACGAGCAAGGAGGTGGGATATGAGCCTA
>WQZE01000125.1 GCA_009780875.1 Bacillota bacterium
GACCGCCCCCGCAGCACTCTTGCTAGTTGTCTTTGTACTTATAGGCGTGCCCGCTTTCTTGGCACCCTCAGTCTTCTTTGTCAACTCATCCGTTTTTTTATTAGCCATAACCTCTCCATAAATATCCAATCCTACCCCAATCACCCAAATTGAGAATAAAATCTTTCTTTGCATTGATTTCACAATTTCGCACCGCTCTATTATGGTGACCGTTTGATTACCATTACATTTTGCAACTCTCCATTCAAACTTTGCTTTTCTTAGGATTATTATACTACAATTTCGCTCCACTCAATTGTGGTGAATGTTTGATACCAATTGTTTCTACAACATTCAATTTCAAACTTTGCTTTTCTTAGGATTATTATACTACAATCCCCCCACCTTTGTCAAATCACTTTGCTCAAAATTCAGAAACCCCATACTCCACAAAACCAACCCTACATCATATACTCTGCTTGATCCACCACTCTTTTGATGGCGTCTTCTTCATACTCGGGTGGGTAGTTGTGTTTTTTCAAAAGCCTCTTGATTTGGCTACGCATTTCTGCTTTTGTATTTGCTTTGCGTGACCAATCTACCGTTGCATACTTCTCTACAATTTCTTTCAACTCCGCCGCAATGATTTTTAACACAGCATCACCCATAATATCACTAGCAGACTTTTCACTTGCCAGTGCATCATAAAAAGCACGCTCTCTACCACTCAATTGATTCTTCTTTGCGTATTCCTCACTTTTTACCATATCCGTAGAAAATTCTACAAGACCCAATATGGTTATTTCAATATCTTGATCATCCTCCCTATGGTTGTATGTGCTCAACAATTGTTTGAGTTTTTCGGTGTAATCTTTTGCCTTGACAAGATTGTACCCCCTATATTGAGCAATCGCCTCACTCAGCAATTTTTTCATAATACTAATAAAAATGTGAGGCGGATGATTGGCTCTCAACATTGCAATACGCTCTTCACTCAACAACTCCCAGATATTGTTTTCATTGTCCTGCACTTGTGTCAAGATGGTTATCTCATCGCCTTTTATAGCCTCTGCAATGAGTTCTGCAACTCTTTTATTGATATCGACTGGGTTATATGTTCCCTCTCCCCCATTACTGACCAGTTTTTTTACAAACAATCTGACCGCTAAAAAATAATTGACTTGTTGTTTTGTGTTTTCATCCGCAACACCCAATGCTACCACAAAAGCATCTTTTAATATTGTTGTTACACCTAAAAAATCTTTTTTTCGCTTTTCGTGACCCAGCACAAAATCTGCACCGTTTTGTATGCTTGCAAATCTCTTTTGTTCCACTTGTCCAAAAAAATCTTGATAGTCAACCTTGCCATAAAATAACTCTTTCAAAATAGATAATTTGTCCAATACAATATCTTTGGCAACTTGCATAACATCTTGCAAATTGATCTCTCTGTCATTGGCTGTAAAAGCCTGCAAAGCATCTTTCAACGCTTTTCCTATCCCTATATAATCTACAATCAACCCACTTGTTTTGCCTTGATGCACACGATTAACTCGTGCAATGGCTTGCATCAAATTGTGACTTTTCATAGGCTTATCTATATACATAACATCCAAATCTGTCACATCAAAACCTGTCAACCACATATCCACAACGATCACCATTTTGATTTTACTGTTGACTTTCTTGAATTCCTCTGCCATCAACTTGCGATAAGCATCGTCGCCAAACAATGCCCTCTCCGCCTGCGTGTCCTTGTTGCTATTGGTTGCTATCACCGCCAACCTACCTTGCAATGTACTGTCCATCTCCAACATTGTGTGATACAAATCAAACGCAATTTTTCTTGACATACACACAATCATCGCTTTTGCGTTAAGCACATTCTCTCTATCAAGATAATGTCGCAAAATATCCTTGGCCAACAATTTGAGTCTATCTTGATTACCGACAATGACTTCTATGCGACTGTTGGCTTTTTTCACACTTTCCAAAATCCCATCATCCACTCTATCCCCAATCTCTTCAAAATATCTTTCTACTTCTTTGATTTTTGTTTCGTCCAACCACACTTTTGCAAGCCTGCTTTCATAAAATAATTTTACAGTAGACCCATCCTCAATACTTTGCGTCATATCATAAGTGTCTACAATCTCACCAAAAATGGCTGTTGTAGATTTGTCTTTGCCGCTGACGGGCGTACCTGTAAATCCAAAAAAGGTAGCATTCGGCAAAGCATCTCTCACATATTTTGCATACCCATATTTGTTTTCAATTTCAAAATGACCGCTCACTTTATCTTTTGTAACAACCGTTTTTTCATCTATCCCATAATGACTACGATGCGCCTCATCGCTCAACACAATAATATTAGACCTTGTGTTTGGCACAAAATGCTCATTGCCAAATTTTTGAATCGTGCTGAATATGATTCCACCACTTTTTATTTTGGATAATTCTTTTATCAACCCTGCCCTACTGTCTATTTGCTTGGGTGTCTCACGCAAAAAATCTTTTGCGTGACTAAATGTAGCAAACAATTGGTTGTCCAAATCATTGCGGTCCGTCACAATCACTACCGTTGGATTATTGAGTGCAGTATCCTGTATCAATTTGCTAGCAAGCATAACCATGCTAAAACTTTTGCCACTGCCTTGCGTGTGCCAAAGCAAGCCTGCTTTACCATTGCCTTTGGGCTTAACAGCCTTGACAATCGCATCATACGCCTTTTGCACACCAAAAAATTGGTGATATTGTGCCAAAATTTTGAAAGACTTGTTGCCTGCTGCCATAAAAAACAAAGAACTTTGCAAAACCGCTAGCAACCTTTGTGGTCTTAGCAATCCCTCCACAAGCACATCCAGTTTGTAAGCATAGTTTTTTTGATAGCCCGTCTCTCCATTCTTACTTTTCCACTCGCTATATCTCGTCCAATCACTTGTAATAGTACCGACTTTGCTTGTTGCACCATCACTAATGACACAAAATGCATTGTACGCAAAAAGGCTGGGTATATCATACCTGTATCCATCCCACTCACCACCTCCACCCAGCTGCTTGTATGCTTGCTCCAAGGCGGTGTCCTGCCTATCTTCCAGTGACTTTAATTCAAAAACCACCAACGGCAACCCATTGATATAGATGATACAATCCGGTATCCGTGTTTCTCTGCTCTCTTTAAATTTGAGTTGACTATATATTTCAAAGGTATTATTTTCTACCTTGTCAAAATCCAAAAATCTAATATGTGGATTGACTCTTGCAAAATGGTCCTCTATGGTCACGCCATCCACAATCATCTTGTGAACAAATTGATTTTTTGCAAACACAGATGGGTTATCCAAATGCATTATCTTCTTGACTGCTTGCTCCAAAATCTTTTGTGACACACCCCGATTGATGATCGCAAGTTTTTCAAGCAATAATGCTTGATTGACAAAATCACACAACACACGACTCGTTGCCCAGTCACTGTTTGGGTGATAGCGATACCCCACACCCACAAGTTTTTCTATCAGAACTTTTTCTATTTCTCTTTCAAAATATCCGCTCATATATACAACATTATACCACAAAAATTCAAATTTTGCAAATTAAACTGAAATGCAAAACTATTCACCAAGTGATAACTTGATCCACAATTTCTTGTTGTTCTGTGGCTGTTTTTCTCAAATAAATGCGTGTGGTCTCTATACTATCGTGCCCCATCAAATCCGCTAGCAACGCAATATCGCTACATCGCTCCAAAAAATTCTTTGCAAACCTATGTCTAAAACTATGCGGATAAACCACCTTATCATTGATACCATATTCTTTGGCGAGTGTTTTGAGTTGATGGGCAATACCCCTTGTCGTGATACACTCCCCAAATCTATTCAAAAACAAATACCCACTAGAAAGATTTTGTGCTCCAAGCCAAGACAGTGTTTCTTCTTTCAAACACTTTGGAACATAAATACGACGCACCTTTCCACCTTTGCCGTAAATATCTATATACCCAATCTTGATGTGCTCAACCTTCATTTGCACAAGTTCGCTCACCCTTGCCCCCGTCGCACAAAGATACCGTACTACAAAATACCAGCCAAAATTTCCATCTCTTTGCAAGCAATGAATAAAAAACTCATAATCCGCTTGGCTAATCACATTTTCCAAAAAATGCCTTTGTTGCAACTTGACAACTTTCAATTTCAAGTCCCCTTGCCCCAAAAACTCCATGTATTTGTTGAGA
>WQZE01000126.1 GCA_009780875.1 Bacillota bacterium
CTTGTCTCCTTTTTTTGATAGGTGATTTGGGCTCTGGTCAAATCTCTCACTGCGTACCGCTCCCCTGTCTTGTAGATGGCAGATAGATAGACCCAAAACTCACCTTTCCCATACAAATCATCGGCAACCACCGCTCTTGACAACAATGCTTTCTCCTTGTGTGCAAAATCATATTTGGTAAAAAAACCACCGCTCACGCCCACACGATAATCCTCCGAAAGAAACGATTCCGCATCCACCTCTGCCAGCAACTGCCGCTCCTCTATGGCGTGATAATCCCATATGTTTGCAAAAAGCTGTGCCTCTTCCCAAGTACCCTCCGCCACAATCTAATTACCTTGTTTGTAGGAACCCACATAAACCGCTACTGCCACAGTCTCCCACGCTCTCTGACTCCCATCCTCCACATACTCTCTCGTTTGCCTTTTTCCATCGTCCAAAAGCGTGGGCAAATATCCAACGGTATCTCCAAAAAACAAATTGAGTTCCACCTTGTCTATGCTCATTGTCTCTTTCACAGGTGAGACATAAAGCGGTCGAATAGGCTCCTTTCGCACCCCACAAACACAAAGACAAGCACCAAACACAAGCCAAGCATTGTTGCCAATCTTGCAAAGCGTTTGAACCCATTTTCTTTTTTCAATACACTAATATGTTTTACCATACTCAACTCTCTTGATTTATTTATATGATTCATAATTTCCTTCTGGTTCCTAACCCCCGATTTTGTGTTATATAGCAAAAAAGCACAAACACGGGCGTTACCACCCCTATTTGTGCTATCTGTCTTTATTTTGCAGTGGCTGCAAATTCCACATCACGGTATTTTTTCATACCTGTGCCGGCTGGTATGAGTTTGCCGATGATGACATTCTCTTTGAGCCCAATAAGCGGGTCGGTCTTGCATTTGATGGCAGCCTCGGTCAAGACTCTTGCGGTCTCTTGGAAGGATGCCGCTGACAAGAAGGAGTCCGTAGCAAGGGCTGCCTTGGTGATACCCATCAACACAGGTCTTGCCTCGCCTGGCCTGCCTCCATCTTGTACGATTTTGAGGTTCTTTTCGGAGAACTCTACGAGGTCCACAAGGTCACCCGCCAACATATCGGCGTCGCCTGAAATCTCTATACGCACTTTTTTGAGCATTTGGCGGACAATGATTTCTATGTGCTTGTCATTGATGAGCACGCCTTGGCTGCGATATACGGCTTGCACCTCTTTGAGCAAATAATCTTGCACATCCTTGCGACCTTTGGTACGCAAAATATCGTGCGGATTGATGGAGCCCTCGGTCAATTGGTCACCAGGCTCAACCTCTCTGCCCTTTTTGATTTCCGATCTAATCTTTGCCCCATAAGGAATATTGTAACTATCGGTCTTGTGTTCTTTTTTGCCTTGGGTATTGACAATGACTTTTTCTATCAAAATGTCTCGGCGTCCATCTTTTTCTTCTATCTTTTGGACGGTACCTTTGGCCTCTACAAGGATGGCGGCTGATTTGGGCTTGCGTCCCTCAAACAACTCCTCTACCCTTGGCAAACCTCTGGTGATATCATCCGCTGATGCAATACCGCCCGTGTGGAAAGTACGCATCGTAAGTTGTGTACCAGGCTCTCCAATACTTTGTGCCGCAATGATTCCCACCGCCTCACCAATTTGAACCTTGTCACTGCCCGCCATATTCTTGCCATAACACAAAGCACAAACACCGTTCTTTGCTTTGCAAGTCAAGGTGGTACGGATGCTTACGCCCACTTCGCTTTCTTTCTTGCCCTCTTTTTTGGCTTTTTCTTTGAGTTTGCCCACCACAAGGTTGGACAATGCCTCGGTGAACATCTCATTGACATCCACAAGCACCGTTTTCTTGTCGCTTGGGTCCACGATTTTTTCGGCACTAAATCTGCCAACAAGTCTCTCTTCTAGCCCTTCAATGACTTGCTCATCTTCCATAATCGCCGTGGTACGCATACCCCTAGGCTCTGCACCACCAAAGCAATCTTCTTCTCTCACAATAACATCTTGGGATACATCCACCAAACGACGAGTCAAATAGCCTGATTCCGCCGTTTTGAGTGCGGTATCCGCAAGACCTTTCCGTCCACCGTGACTTGATACAAAGTATTCAAGGACGGTCAATCCCTCACGGAAGGAGTTCTTTACCGGTGTTTCAATCGTTTTGCCTTGTGGGTTGGTCATCAATCCACGCATACCCGCAAGTTGGGCGATTTGCTTCATACTACCACGGGCACCAGAGGTCGCCATCATATTGATTGGATTGAGTGGATCCAGCGTTTTTTCAAGAGCACTGGTTACATCTTTGTTGACCTTTGTCCACACATCAATGACACGGCGATATTTTTCATCCTCGGTCATAAAGCCTCTTTTGAGCAAGTTCTCAATGTTGACGACCTCGCCCTCCGCTTTTTTGAGGATTTCTTTCTTTTCGGGTGGAATGTGCATATCAAAGACACTCGTAGTGACCGCACCCTTGGTACTGTACTTGAAGCCAAGAGCTTTCATATTGTCAAGCACTTTGACGGTCTCGGTGGCACCCTTTGCTTTGTATGTGTAATCAACAATCTTGGACAACTCATTTTTGCCAAGTCTTGTGTTGACCTCCAACTTGAATGCGTCTTCTTCGGTTTCTCTTTTTTGGATTCCAATATCTTGTGGAACAACCTCGTTGACCAACAACCTGCCCACCGTAGTCTCAATGCTCTTGGATTTGGTCACTCCGTTGATATCTCTAAACAATCGCACACTAATTTTGGATTGTAGTTCAATGGCTCCATTTGCATACGCCATCTTGGCCTCGTCCACATCGCAAAAACGCATACCCTCGCCTTTGGCACCCGGCTTGTCAATGGTCATATAGTACGCACCAATGACCATATCTTGCGTTGGAGACACCACAGGGCGACCATCCGACAATTTGAGAATATTGTTTGCACTCAGCATCAAAAAGCGTGCCTCTGCTTGTGCCTCAATGGACAAAGGTACATGCACCGCCATTTGATCACCGTCAAAATCCGCATTGAAGGCACCACACACAAGTGGGTGGATTTTGAGGGCTCTACCCTCCACCAAAACGGGCTCAAAGGCTTGAATACTGAGTCTGTGAAGTGTAGGTGCACGGTTGAGGAGTACGGGGTGTTCTTTGATGACTTTTTCAAGCACGCCCCACACATCTTTGCTCGCACGCTCCACCATTTTTTTTGCGTTTTTGATATTGTTTGCCTTGTTTTGTATGACAAGTTGGTGCATCACAAAAGGCTTGAACAACTCAATCGCCATTTCTTTTGGCAAACCACATTGATAAATTTTGAGTTCGGGTCCAACAACAATAACGCTACGACCGCTATAATCAACCCGCTTGCCCAAAAGGTTTTGCCTAAACCGACCTTGCTTGCCTCGCAAAAGCCCACTCAATGATTTGAGTTCACGGCTTCCGCTGCCTGTCACCGCTTTGCCCCTGCGACCATTGTCAATCAAGGCGTCTACTGCTTCTTGCAACATTCTTTTTTCGTTGCGTACAATGATATCGGGTGCTTGCAATTCTTGCAATTTTTTGAGACGATTGTTTCGGTTGATGACACGCCTATACAAATCATTGAGGTCGCTGGTTGCAAATCTACCACCGTCCAATTGCACCATCGGACGCAAATCAGGTGGAATAACCGGCAAGACCTCCAAAACCATCCACTCAGGCTTGTATCCTGACTTCCTAAAACTATCAATCATTTCTAGGCGTTTGATGGCTTTGACCTTTTTTTGTCCCGTGCTATTATCCACAATGTCTTTGACATTGACATATTCAAGAGGCAAATCTACTTGTTTGAGTAGTTCACGGATGGACTCAGCACCCATCCCCACCACAAAGCCATCACCGTACTGCTCTCTTGCATCCCGGTACTCTTTGTCTGTCATCACTTGTTTGTATGCCAAAGAGGTCTCTTTGGGGTCCATCACCACAAAGTTGACAAAGTATACAACGGACTCCAACTGCTTGGGTGTCATATCAAGCAAAAGTCCAATTCTTGACGGAACACCCCTAAAATACCAAATATGTGTCACAGGCGTTGCCAACTCAATGTGCCCCATCCTTTCACGACGCACCTTTTGTTTGGTGACCTCCACGCCACACTTGTCACAAGTGATGCCCTTGTAGCGTACTCTCTTGTACTTTCCACAATGGCACTC
>WQZE01000127.1 GCA_009780875.1 Bacillota bacterium
AGGTAGTGCATAATTATGCAACAAAATGTATAATTATGCAAAATACATAGTAGGGGCGAACTTCGTTCGCCCGCAGTATGAAGAAAAAGGCATATCAAATTGCGACCAAATTGTTGGACACAAGCCACGCCTTTTGTAGTCAAGAAAATTTGCATAGGGTCGCAAGGCGACGGTCGCCCAGGAGTGGGTGGTGTGCAAAGGACTTGACAAAGGGGTGTGGAAAATGCTATACTAGTACTATGAAGTGTAATTTTTGTGGGCATTTGGAAAGCAAGGTCATTGATAGCCGAGATGTTGCAGAGGGCAACAGTATCAAAAGGCGTCGGGAGTGCTTGGGTTGCGGTAGGCGGTTTACTACTTATGAGACCGTTGTTTTGACGGATATATTGGTCGTCAAGTCAAGTGGTGTGAGGCAACCGTTTGACAGTTCCAAAGTGCGTGGCGGGATTATCAAAGCGTGTGAGAAAACAACGGTATCCATTGACAGTATTAACAAGGTTGTGCTTGCTATTGAAAAACGCATTGCCGCACTCCCAGAGCAAGAAATCCAAGCCAAAACCATTGGGCAGTTTGTGATGGAGGCTTTGGAACAATTGGACCAAGTTGCCTATATACGGTTTGCCTCTGTGTACAAAAAATTTGCGGACATCAATGCTTTTATGGAACTCATCAAAGAACACGCTGGCAAAAAATAAAACTTGGTGTGGTTTGCCTATTATATAGATAGAGCAATTTGCGGGGACGAACACAGTTCGTCCCCGCAAAAGTATCCAAAGGATATAGGATATAGGATATAGGATATAGGATATAGGATATAGGATATAGGATATAGGATATAGTAAGGTATGGGTGGACTAGGAGCGTAGGGAAGATGAGACTACTTGCCGACAATAGGTACAAAGAGTAATATGTAAAAAACTGAATCACGAGTGTGGTTCAGTTTTTTTGCAGGATTATTTTTTTGCTTTTTCTTTTTTTTCTGCTTTGGGTGCTTTTTCTACTTTGGCAACCTTTGTTGCTTTGACCGCCTTTTTGTCTGGTGCAGCCGCCACAGGGCTTGGTGCAACAGGGGTAGAAGCAGGTTTGGTGACCTTTTTGGTGGATACGGTTGCCACCTCTTTGATTTTGGCAGCCTTGCCGCTGAGCGCCCTAATATAGTATAGTTTTGCTCTGCGTACTTTACCTTTGCGGATGACTTCTACTTTGCTGATTCTTGGGCTGTGTAGTGGGAACACTCTCTCTACGCCGATACCAAAAGAGATGCGTCGTACGGTGAAAGATTCACGGATTCCGCCACCCTTCTTTGCAATCACAATGCCCTCAAAGCCTTGGGTACGCTCTTTGTCGCCCTCTATGACCTTGACCATAACCTTGACAGTGTCTCCCACATTGAAAACAGGGAGTTCCTTTTTCATATGGTCTTGTTCAAGGAGTGTTTGTTCTACTTGTTTGAGTAGGTTATTCATTTTGTTTGCCTTTGACTTTATGATGCTTGTGCATAGAGTGTTCGTATTTGAATGTACTCAAAAAGCGGACCACGCAAAGTCTTTATTATTATAACACAAATCAAAGGATTTTGCAAGCAAAATAAGGGTGTCAAAAAAAGAATCTATCAAAGGTGTGGTAGTGTGCTATTCCAACTTGTCTGCTCTTGGAGGTTGTCTATTGCAAAGATATTGTGAAGCAAGGGTAACTGCCGTTGATTGTGGACAGTGGTTGTGTGTGTCAGTCATTTTGCCTGCGTACCGATAGAGACCAAGAGGTCTACAATGGCTTGGGTGCCGTCCAAAGCGGGCAGTGTGTTGCAAGCCTCCATCAAAGATTGGCGGCGATTGTGCAGTTGTCCCAAGGAGTCCAAAAGTGTGGCGGGCGTCAAATCCTCTTGGTCAAGTTTGAGAATACAATTTTTTTGTGCAAAGTAATTTGTGTTTTGTGACTGGTCGCCACGGCTCACGCCTTTTGGCAAGGGGATGATGAGGGAGGGCTTTTTGAGTGCCAAGAGTTCAAAAAGAATATTGGCACCACCCCGAGATACAACAAGGTCGCTTGCCGCCAAGTAATCTCCCATATTGAAAGCAAAAGGAATTTGGAGATAATTTTTGTGTCTAAAATCGCTTGCGTGCTTTTTGCCCGTGATATGAAGGATATTGTAGTGCGTGGAGAGTTCGGGCGTGGCAAGCATTGTGCAGTTGTTGATGGCGGTGGCACCTTGGGAGCCACCGATGACAAGGACGATGGGTTTCTTTTTGTCAAAGTTGCTTGTGTCAATGCGGTTTTTGTCGCCCTCATAGATGGACTTGCGGAGCGGACTGCCAATGTGGAGACCGTTTTTTTGTCCTTTGATTGCGTTTTCAAAACTTGCTAGACTGTGCACGGCGTGTTTGGCTACCAGTTTGTTGGCGAGACCCATCGTGAAATCGCTCTCGTGCAAGACATAGGGGATGCCAAGTTGTTTGGCAGCCAGTACGACGGGGAGAGAGGCAAAGCCACCTTTGCTAAAAACAAGGTTGGGGGCAAGTTCTTTGAGCAAGGCAATCGCTTCTTTTTTGTGTTTGTCAAGTCCAAAAGGTATCCATAGATTGGACAAGTCCCAAATGGGTCTTTTGAGTTTGATGCTTTCGCAAACCCTATATGCCACAGAGGGGCAAAGGGAGGTCACGAGTTCCTTGTCTTTTTGCCCGCTGAGATAGTATACGGTTTCAAATCGTTGATTGAGCAAAGGGACGAGTGCAAGATTGGGCATAATGTGTCCGCCAGTGCCGCCACCTGTGAGTACTATTTTCATAAGTATAGTATATGCAATGTGTGATACCCTCGCCACAAAGGCGGGGAGTGGGTGCAAATTGTCAAAATAAAAAATTTTTCCGCAGTTTTCAAAATTTTGCAATAAGTGACATCCAGTTGTCACTATTGGTATGATACAATAAGAGTGTAGGATAAATTTGCAATTCAAAATGATTTGCAAATGTTGTATTTTGTGGGTGCGGTAGCACAAGGAGGAGAGATGAGTTTGTGGATAAAAATTATCCTAGGGAGTAGGCTTGGGTTGAAACGAGCGGTGTTGCTTCTTGACAAGCAAGTGGAGAGGATGGCATCGTTCAGTTTTTACAATACCAGTCCGTGTGGGGAGGTGATAGAGGACATCTTGTCATTGAGTGAGCAAAAGGTCAGGCTTTTGGAGTTGGACCAACTCTTTGTGTGGCTTGTCAAGCAGTGCACGAGTACGGAGAGAATTGTGCTGCCGTGTATTGCGGGGGTGTGTAGTCGGCAAAAATTGGCGGACACTGTGGGTGTGACCAAAAGCAAGGTATCAAGGCTTGTGGACAAGGTGACCCTCAAACTGACCAAGGCATTGGCACAAAATGGTCATACAGATGGCAGACTGTATCAGTATTTTGGAGGGATTGACTATGTAAAAGACCTAGAAAAAAGAGCGATTTTGCACAGCAAAAGGGAGTATGGCACGCAAAGTCTGTGTGAGGGAGCAGAGGACATAGATATCTCGTTGTCTAGTGGAGAAAGCAAACAAACACGCACAATGCGAAGAACGCTCTCGGGCACCAAAAAATATGTAGCCCCCAATGGGAGAGTGCCCATTAGTCAAAGGATTCAGCAAAGCAAAGAAAGTGTCATAAAGAACACCAAACGCACCGAGCAAGAGTGTGATACACAAGCAAAGGACGAGAATGGTGGACAAGTGACCAGTCAAGGAGGGGATAATGATTTTGTCACAGAGCAGCCTGCTCACACGATGCGAAGTGTGTGGCACTGAAAAAAAGAAATCCACGAACCATACAAAATGTCTCACGCTCTACACCTTGGTGATAGAGAGAGACGGATTGCCTTGCAAAGTGGGCATTTGTTGTCACTGTGTGGAAGCACTTGACAAAGTGTTGCAAATGGGAGACTTGGGCGGTGTGCACAAGCACACGGGCTGAGCAAATCATTTGCTGTTTGCGTTGCTTTTGGTGGGGCGTTTTTTGAAAAGCAAATAGATGATGATGAGAGCGGGCACGCAAAGAGCCCCAATAAAGACATAAAGCGTGGTGCCCTGCAAAAGCATAGGAGAGTTTTGCCCACCGCCATTGGTGGCATCATCTTTTGGTAAAGGCTCTATGATATTGGGTGGTATGGTGTCCACTACGGTGTAGGCGGAATACACATAGCCATAATGAGTGTCGGTTTCCGTTTTGA
>WQZE01000128.1 GCA_009780875.1 Bacillota bacterium
AAAGCCACGAGCAAGGTACAAAAAAAGCAATCTTTCTTCTTGGGGGATTGCTCTTTTTGATTTGCGTGCATTTGATTTGCGTGCATTTGATTTGACATACTGAATGGATTGTTGTATAATAGTCATAACAAAGTAATGATTGAAATGAGTGGTGAAAAAAACTAAGGGGGAGCCAAACGCTATATCCACAGGGTGCGGTGAAAATTTGGTTGCAAATCCTTGACAAGAAAAGGTACAGTGTATAGCAAAATAGATGCAAAAGGGGAGCAGTGTGGCACACACCAAAACACAACAACAAGAGGGTACGATGGAGGCACCTTGTGTACACGATGGGCAAGGGGAAGGGTTGCAGGGCAAGATGGATGCTTTGATGCAAAAATTTGCAACAAAGTTTTCTGGTGACCAGTTGGAGAGACTCCAAAAAGCGGTAGCCTATGCACAGCAAATGCACCACGCTCAAAAGAGAGACAGCGGACAACCGTATTTTGTGCATCCGTTGGCGGTGGCTGAGATTTTGTTTGAGATGGGGTTGGATGTGCCTACGCTTTGTGCGGGGCTTTTGCACGATGTGTTGGAGGACTGTGATACCACGAGTGAGCAAATGTGTGCGTTGTTTGGCACGGAGATAACCACGCTTGTGGGGGGCGTCACCAAATTGACCTCTCTTGGGCATATCAAACACAAGAACACCCAAGAAGAATCAGAGTTGCAAAACGAGTGGCACAACCGTAGTAGCGTGATACCTGGACCCAAAGAAAGAGTAGAGAGCACGGACACGGAGATATTGCAAGCCGAAAATATAAGAAAAATGTTGATAGCCGTAGCCAAGGATATCAGGGTGCTGCTCATCAAACTGGCGGATAGATTGCACAATATGCGCACGGTGTCCGCTATCCGAAAAGAAAGACAACTCAAAATTGCCAAGGAGACGCTGGATATCTTTGCGCCGCTTGCGAGTAGGCTTGGGCTGAGTTATATCAAGACCGAACTGGAAGATTTGTGTTTCAAAACAATGTACCCCGATGACTACGAGCAGTTGGCAATTGCGTTGAATTTCACCAAAAAAGAGCGGGTAGAGAGCATTGATACCATTTGCAACAGGATTGGCAGTGTGTTGCAGGCACAAGGGATTGTGTATGAGATTAGTGGTAGACCCAAGCATTTTTATAGCATCTACAAAAAAATGCGAAAGCAACAAAAACCCATCAATGAGATTTATGATTTGACCGCCATCAGGGTCATTGTGAACAGTGTGGCGGATTGTTATGCCGTGCTTGGCTCTATTCACCACGAGTGGCAACCGTTGCCACACCGTATCAAAGACTATATTAGTGTGCCCAAAGCCAATCAATATCAGTCTTTGCACACCACCGTTATGACACCGCTTGGCAGACCCTTTGAAATACAAATCAGAACAGCGGATATGCACAGGGTTGCCGAGTACGGTATTGCGGCACATTGGCTGTACAAAGAGAGGCGCACCGCCACCAATGACCTTGACCAAAAAATGAGTTGGATACGGGATATGCTGGATGCCGCCGGGGGAGACGGTGCAGGACCGATTGAGTTTTTGGATGCACTCAAACAAGACTTGTATACTGACCAGATTTTTGTGTTTTCGCCACAAGGCAAGGTGATTGTTTTGCCAATGGGGAGTTGTGTGCTGGATTTTGCATACAGTGTACACAGTGATGTGGGCAACAAGTGCAGTGGTGCCAAAGTCAATGACAAACAGGTGCCCATTGTGACCGTGCTCAAATCAGGCGATATTGTGCAGATTGATACCAAAAACAGCAACACGCCCAGCAGGGATTGGTTGCGTATTGTCAAAAGCACGCAAGCAAAATCCAAAATCAAAGCCTACTTCAAAAAAGAGGGCAGAGAGGACAACATCAAAAAAGGCAAGGAAATGTTGGAGTTGGAGTCCAAGCACAAGGGATACAGTTGGAGTGTGTTGCAAAGTGCCAAAAATCTCCCAAGTGTGCTTCAAAGACTGGGGTTGTCCACCCAAGAGGATATGTATGCAGCCGTTGGATACGGTGGGGTGACTACTTTGCAAGTGCTCACCAAATGCATAGAGTCGTACGAAAAATCGCAAACAGAGACGCCCCCACACCACATAGAGTCACTCAACCAAGAACTCAAAAAGCTAAAAAAGCCCAAGCAACTAGCCTCTGAGGAGATATTGATACGGGGGCAAGCGGGGCTCAAAGTGGTGGTGGCAAAGTGTTGTAGACCCGTCAAGGGAGATGAGATTGTGGGGTTTATTTCTCGTGGCAAGGGTGTCGCTGTGCACCGCAATACTTGCCCAAATCTCAAAGGTGAGGAGAGTTATCGGTTGATTGAGGCCTCTTGGGCGACCTATGAAAGCGAGGGTGAGTTTGTGGCAAGGCTTGTGGTAGAGTGTGACAATGCGGACAATGTGGTGTTTAGGCTGACGGGGGTTGTAGCAGAGACAAAGGTCTTGTTGCGTGGGATACAAACGGTGGCAACTCCCAAGCCCCATATCAAAATGAGTGTGGGTGTGGATAGCAAAGATACCCTTGATTTGCTGATACGCAAACTAGAAAATTTTTCTTTTGTATACAAAGTATATAGAGAATAAAGGAGAAAAAATGGAAATCAAACAAATAGAAGGTGTGTATACTTGCATTACTTATTTGATAGATTGTGGCAAAAGTGTGGTTTTGGTGGAGTCCAGTGTTGACTTTGAGACCGCTCACAAACACTGTGGAGGCAAACCCATTGAGGCCGTGCTTTTGACGCACGGACACTTTGACCACATTGCACACGCAAAAGAGTACCAAGACAAGGGTGCCAAACTGTACATTCATAGCGAGGATGCGGATTGTTTGTATACCGACAAAAATCTTGCAAAAAAACTGGGCAAGAAGGTGGAGGAGTGCACCCCTGATGTGTTGCTCAAAGACGGCGATTGTTTGCAATTTGGCGAACAAAAAATACGAGTGGTGCACACGCCGGGGCACACCAAAGGTGGCGTATGCTACCTTGTGGGCAATCAAATGTTTAGTGGAGATACCTTGTTTTTTAATGATTATGGCAGAACAGATTTGCCGGGCGGGAGTGAGCAGGAGTTGACGCAGTCTGTAAGGAAAATTCTCAAAACAACGGATGCACAGACCAAGGTGTATCCAGGGCACGGCAGGAGTACGACCATCCAAGCGGAAAGAGTTTTTTTTGAAAACACGATTGGAAAGTTGTGAGATGAAAATGTTGCTAAATACCAATGTGGAAAAATACAAAAAAGAACTTGGCGATATAGGCGATTTGTTTGCAGACGCACAAGTCACCAAGGGGAGATGGGAGCACAAGTTGCAGGTGCATTGGGGTGAGACCGCTTTGCCATCTTTTGACTTTGCGTGTGCAAGCACGCCCTTTGTTTTAACACAAACACCTTTTGGGTTTCAGCAGAAACCCTTTGCGTTTCAGCAGAAACCCTTTGCGTTTCAGCAAACGCCCATAGCAATGGAACCATCACCTTTGGCGTGCGTGCAAAAAGAGCAAGCGGGCGTTCTTGCATCATCCCCGCTTGTGCAAGTGGATACCATCCAGTGGGTGGATGGGGACAATCAGGCAGCAGAGCCCGTAGTGTACACAAGTGAGATAGGTGTGGATGACGGAGAGATTGTATATTATAGGAGGCTTTTGTACAATGCAAAGACGGCGTTGTACAAGGCACTGTGCCAAAAGTACGGGCACACAAACCAATGGGGCAGTATTACCGGAGTGCACCCACTTGCCATCCTTGACAATCATATGCGTGGCAAACCAAAGGACAACGATACACGGGCTTTGCTTTTGGAACACCTACAAAAACAATATTTTGTTGCGTCTCACAAAGCAAGTGTTTTGGTGGATGTGTGGTTGTTGCAACAAAAAATCCTGGACAAGGTGGCGATGCAAGGCACGAACACACAACAGGCGGGGAATGGCAGGTATGACCCGTTTGTCAACTTGTATGTCAATGTCCCTTTTTGTCCCACACGGTGCAGTTATTGCTCCTTTGTGACAGACAATACCAAAAACGATGTGCTCAAAAGCGAGTACGCCAAAGCCTTGGCACAAGAGACGCAAGTCGTTTTGCAGGCACTCCAAAAGGCGGGCAAGAAAGTGCTGTCCATCTATGTAGGTGGCGGTAC
>WQZE01000129.1 GCA_009780875.1 Bacillota bacterium
AGAATTGTAAGAACTATATGGAGAACGAGCACCTGGTGGCGGTCTTGTGACTTTGGCTTGGATGACAGGGCTTGGTTTGGATTTTTTCTTGCCGCCCGCACTGATAAGCACCACCGAGACAACCAATACAAACAACGCACCTACACCAATCACGCTATACAAAACCAATCTATTGGAAAACAACCCACCATCATTGCTGCCGTTATTTACCATATTGTTTCCGCCATTGCCACCGTTGTTTCCACCGCCGCCTCCTGGCAAGCCCACAACTTTGATGGGAATGTTGACCACCGTATCTTTGTATACATCAGCATTCTCATTGTACAAGGCACGCATTGGAATTACGCCCTCAGTATCTAGCGTGGCATTGGGGGTTTCCCATACAAAGTACGACGGCAACTCTAGCTCACTCAATTGTGTCCCTATTTGTGATTCTAGCGATGGAATTTGATCTGGTTGAAGTCCGTCACGCAAATCAACGGTTATCATCAAATCAAACTGATAATCAGCCACTTGCTCTGGATTGGTGTTGTAATTGACTTTGACCTCTATTTGCCCAAGCGTATCAAATACAAAACTTGTATTCACAAAGGAGTAGTATTGTGGCAAGGTTATTGTATTGGCATTTTGACCCAATTGCACCGTGATTGCGGGCGGATTGGGAGGTGCGGTCTGTTGGTCTGCATACACTCTAATGCTGACCATCAAATGATAATCCAAATAAACATCTGGATTGTCATTGAATGCTAACTCCAAGTCTTTGCCTTGGGAGCCTACATCGGCACTCACAAATTCATAATTATCGTCTACAAATTTCCATCCATCAGGCAATGTGATATCGTGGGTATTGTGTCCCACAAAAGCAGTGAGTTTCTCAGGCTTTGGTGGAACCTTATCACTAGGATACTCTTTTTTGGTTACGGTGACGGTAGTGGTCACAGCAAAGTCATTGAGATATTCTGGGTTGGTGTTGTACAAAAGTTCAACTTCAAATTCACCCACGGTATCAAAACGAATGGTAGGGTCTTTAAATTTGAATCCACGGGTCAACTGCGATTCTATATCTGCAAGGGTTTGACCACCCATTGCCTCCAAGGTGGGTATCTCGGTAGTCGGTGCATCTTGTTGCCCCTTGCCCACAGATACTTTTATGTCAAGTGTGTTGTCTATATAGTTGATGCCGTCTGGATTGTAGGTCACTTGTACGGTCTGTGTACCCAAATCACCGTCAAGTGCCATAGAATCATCCACAAATTTCCAAACACCTTTGGTTGGCAACTGGTCGGCAATATCAGACAACTTTTGCCCCCATACGGCTTGCAAGGTGGGCAAAGAGTCCGGGTTTTGTGCATCGCCTTTGTCTACCGTGATGGGTGCGTCGTCAATCACATAGTCCGCATAGACATTTGTATCTTGGTTGTACAACAAGGAGACTTGTTTGTCACCAATGCTATCAAAAGTCATATCAGGGTCAGCAAATCTAAACCCATTTGGCAAACTCAAATCACCAAGCCTTTGCCCTGCTTTGATTTGTAGTGCAGGGTGCGGGTTGTTTGGCTCTTGTGGCAAATCAAAAACTTTAATATTGACTGTGGCACTTTTATCATTCCACGATGCCTTATCCGGATTATAGATAGCCGGTACCGATGCAATACCTAGTGTGTCCAACACAATAGTATCATCTACCACTCGCCATTGGCTGGGTAGTTGGTCCTTGACATCGGCAACCGTCTGCCCAACCACAGCATTGAGTTGCACAGAGGGCACATCCTCATCTGCAACGGTACCCTTGCTAATGTAAAAATTTTGACTAAGTTTTGTAGAACCATACGGATTGGTCGCAATCCAGTACCGACCAGAATAACCAGATAAAAAAGGTGTCCCGTAAATTGTCCAAGTATCTGGATTATAATTAAGCCCGAAACCCTGAAAGCCATCAGGGCGATCCATAGTCACGCTTGTTACATCATCTGTATCAAAAGTAAAAGTAAATTCATAGTACTGTCCCACATAGGCATCCGGAGGTGTGCTCGTAAACTGAGGTGCCTCGCCTGTTGTTACCTTTGTTTTGGGCACGGTCTCACTCGGCAAAATATGTGTCATCACAGACGGTGATGCACCCACTTTGTTGATACCCAAAAATGGCAAACAACAGAGTAAACTGAGTGCCACGATTGCCATTATTTTCAAAACATAGCGTTTTGCTTTTTCCATATAACTCTCCCAATCAATATAGAAAATTCCAAGGTGTTTTTTGCACACTTGTACGAATTAATACATAATTATACAACAAAACAGCAAAAATGTCAATCAAATATGTACAAAAAGTTAACAAAGGCATTTGGTAATTTTTGACACCCTTGACAAAATATATGATATTTTTGCCAATCAAAACACAATACCCAATACATTTGGTCACTTTTATTCGTTTTGCAAGTGTTCTCTCAACTTTTGCATTATTTTGTTCTCTATCCGTGACACTTGCACTTGGCTCACGCCCAAAATTTTGGCTACATCGGACTGGGTGTGGTCACGATAGTATCTCAAAATGACCACTTTTTTTTCACGAGGTTCCAATCCATTGATGAGGTCTTTGAGAATGATTTTGTTGATAGCACTGTCATTATCATCATATGTCAATTTGTCTACAAGCGTTTGTGATTTTTCATCTTCTTGTTTTTCGTAGATGGATACGGGCATCTTGCCACTATCCATTGCAAAAACTGCCTCTTGCACATCAATGCCAAAGGCTTTGGCTATATCCTCAATATGAGGCTGTTCGTTGGTGCTTTTGCTGATTTCTTCTAGATACCGATTGATTTTTATGGAGAGTGTTTTGGTGGCTCTGCTCACCTTGATATATCCATCATCACGCAAAAATCTTTTGACCTCGCCTGCAATCATTGGCACCGCATAGGTGCTAAACTTGACCCCAAAATCAGGCATAAAATTTTTGATGGCTTTCAAAAACCCAATGCAACCCAGTTGATAAAGGTCATCATACTCAATCCCTTTGTTCCTAAAACGGCGTATAACACTTTTGACCAGCGGATAGTTTTCTTGTATCAACTGCTCTTTTGCGTCCAAACTGCCCCCTTTTGCTGCAAGGAGTAGCGTCAACATATTTTCTTGCTCAGACAACAAAAACCTCATACAATGACAATGATGTTTTTACCACTGTCTTTTCTTGGATATTCTTTGGGTGCAAATCAAGCAATCACTTTTTTGGTCATTGTGACCGTCGTACCCTTTTTGTCACTCTTGACATCCAGGCTGTCCATAAAGGATTCAATCACGGTGAACCCCATCCCAGAGCGTTCTTGTTCTGGTTTGGTGGTAAAAAATGGCTCCAATGCTTTTTTTATGTCTACAATTCCCACTCCGCTATCACTGACCTCTATATGTAGCACAGTGTCTACAAGTCTTGTATAGATTTTGACAATTTTGTCCTCTTGCCCACTATATCCGTGCACGATGGCATTGTTGACCGCCTCGCTCACCGCTGTTTTGATATCACTGATGGTATCAATCGTTGGGTTGAGTTCGCTACAAAAGGCTGCCACCGCGCTCCTGGCGAGCGATTCATTGACCGTTCTTGACTGCAACAACAAGGTCATTTCATTTTTATTCATACTTGCTCCTTAGATTTTTCAAAACACAGCATTTCATTTTTCTTTTGCATTGGCAAAATCACAAATTCAGTTTTGGCATCAATTGATAAATCCCCGAAAGTGACAACACTTTGTCCGCTTGGCGAGAGGGAGAAGCAATAAAAATGGGAATCCCTTGGTCACGCCACTTTTTGTATCGCCCAATCAAGACGCCTATCCCTGTGCTGTCCATAAATCCAAGTCCCGACAACTCCAAAATAATGCGGCTATACCCACCATTTGCCAAGCATCCGTCCAAAGTCGCCCTTGCACCCGGCGCTGTATGCTCATCCAACTCACCACAGAGCGTGGCATAAAGCGTTCGGTTTACTATTTTGTGTTCAATTTTCATAATCACCAAATTTGAAACTTTGTAAAAATCAGTTGCAAAACTTTGTATCTATCATACCATAAAAAAGCACAAAAAAAATGACAATGCTTGTCGCATTATCATTTTTTTGGTCGTAAAATATTTTTGGCAATCACTTGCTTTGTGGTGCGAAATACAA
>WQZE01000130.1 GCA_009780875.1 Bacillota bacterium
CTTGACTTTGATTTGGTAGGTTTTGCCATCGGCAAGGTTGGATAGGTCATAGTTGGTTGCGGTCGTTGTTTTCTCAGACCCATCAATGGATACGACATAACCCGTTGCATTGGGGATGGCGTTCCACGACACTTGGGTTGTAGAAAGTGTGATGACCGGTGCCGACAAAGCACCCTGCTTGGTTGTATAGTTGTATGGGTCTGACCAATTGCTTGCTTGGTACTTGCTATCGTTGGGAACCGCTTGTATTTTGATGACAAAATCTTGCTCAGCGGGGAGGTAGGATATGTCAAGGGATGCCGTATTGCTTGTTTTGTCAGATTGTCCACTGATTTGGATGTTGTAGGAGTCGGCATTGTTGACAGCATTCCAACCGAGTACTTTGTTGTCAGATACACTCAAATTGGTGGGTTTGGTCAATTGGTTTTCGTGGGTGCCTTCATCTCTTTTTTCGTAGGTGACCTCTTTGGAGTACAAAGAATCCGCAATAGAGTCACCATTGCCCATAGAGGCCACGGCAAATCTATAAGTGCCCTCAGGCAAATTGAGTTTGCTCAAATCATAAGATGTTTCCGTAGCACTTTTGAGGGTTTCAAAGGGGCTACCATCTTTTTTGATTTTATATCCCGTGGCGTTGGGTATTTCGTCCCACGACAAGATATCTCCTGACAAGGAGATATTGGGGACAGCCAAATTGGCACCTGAACCAGTACTATTGCCAATTGCTCTGCCAAGAAAAAATCCGACAAGCAAGCCCACACCCAGCATCACCACAACAACGATGCAAAGGATAATCCAAAAGACGGAACTTGTGCCAGACTTTTGAGCGGATCCGCCGTAGCCTTGGGGTTGTGCTCGTCCACCGTACTGAGGTTGGGGAGCATATTGCAATTGCGACTGTCTGCCACCTTGGGGTGGGCGACCGCCCTGATTGTATTGATTGTATGCCATAAATCTCCTAAGTATTTTCTATTCTATGCTATCGATGTTTATTGAAATGTATAGGGTATTCCCAAAAACATACAATATTATTATATACAAATAATAGGCAACTTGTCAACCAAAACGAGGCAGAAATATGTAATTGTACATATTTTGTTCATATTTTTAGGGGCGTGCGTTTTGGAGGCGAGGCACGACCAAGGTGGGGAAGATTGTAAAAGGCGTGGGTAATGGCGAGAGTGGCACAAGGCAACGAGCAAAGGGCAAAAAAAGAACTCTCTTGCGAGAGTTCTTTTTGGAAGGATTGATTTTGTTGTGATGGGTTTATCAAACGCCCCATTCATAGAAGCCCTTGGTGTCTAGTTTTTCGCCATCAATGTTGGCTCCAAGTCTGCTGGTGTATTTTTTGTAAAAAGCGATACGGTTTTTGACTTGTGGCCATTCCTCAGGAGTCTTGTTGCTCTCAAAGTGACCATTGATGACCACCATTGTGAGTCCAAAACAGTTCTCATAATTCTTTTCCCATGGGTCGTTTGGGTTGAAGACATATTTGTTGAGCATAATATCGTGGCAACTTGCCTTGGGGGCTTGGGGCGTCATCCAAAACCAGATGGCACTCATAATTCCGATTTCTCCATCTTGACATACAAGTTCTGGGTTTTTGAGCAATACATTTTTGTCTCCAAAAATAAGTTGGCTAAAAAATCCATAGTTGTAGTTCCAAGTCAACTGAATAGGTCCACGCCCGTGGTAACTATGCCCGGGCACTGGGGGATATTCCGCACTACCGTGGTCAGAGTACTCGCTCTCGGTATGTCCAATGTGTGTGGTTTCTTCATTAAAAGCAAAGCCCCATTGGTATTTGTTAAAGCCAGGTCCGAGCCATTCTGGTGGATCTTCTCCATTGATATATCCATAGGCACCTGACTCGTGGGACATATTGGCAAAGAACCCTGACAATTCTCTTTTGTTGTCGTTCTCGTCCGAACTATTGAGGAAGTCTCCGTACTCAACGGTTTCTCTCACGACCTTGCCTTTTGCAAAGGCTCTGGATGGATTATCAATTTTGGTGATTTTGCCTGTGGTCGTGTTTTCTACTTGTACCAAATATTGTTGGTTGCCCACCCATTCATAGGTTGCTTTGAGTTCGGCTAGGGCACGGAGTGCAGAGATAAAGTTATCCCAACTATAAAAGTCTGTACGACTCTCTCTGTCGGCTTCATCTGGATAAAAAGTGTGAATCTCAGCCACATCGTCTTTCCAATTGCGAGTACCAAATCTATTGGGGAACAAGTCGTTTTCGTAAATATTTTGGTCAATATATTTTTCAAACCTTTCTTGCACGGCATCAGGTCCTGTTGCGGATGGGTCTTTTGCCCCAAACCTTGCGTACAAGGTGTGTGCATTTTGGTTGGTCACGGTGGTGGCAGAGGTTACTTTGTTGCCACCTGTCTTGCTGTCAAACCAGCCCACCAAAGACTGACCGCTTGGGGCAGTGATTGCAGGCAAAGAACCATAGAATCCGCCCAATACGACATCTTTGCTCGTTTGAGACAATCCCGTACCGCCATTGGCGTCAAAGGTGACTTTGACGAAAACCTTGGGAGGCTCGGGTGTAAAGGAGAGACTGTTGGACCAAGAGGACTCCACAGAGCCTTTGGTTGCCTTGACTTTGATTTGGTAGGTTTTGCCATCGGCAAGGTTGGATAGGTCATAGTTGGTTGCGGTTGTTGTTTTTTCAGACCCATCAATGGATACGACATAGCCCGTTGCATTGGGGACAGCATTCCAAGACACTTGGGTTGTAGAAAGCGTGATGACAGGGGCCGACAAAGAACCTTGCTTGGTGGTATAGTTGTAAGGGTCTGACCAATTGCTTGCCAAATATTGACCATTGGCTGCCGCTTGGATTTTGATGACAAAGTCTTGCTCAGCGGGGAGGTAGGAGATATCAAGAGAGTTGGTAGTGCTCGTTTTGTCTGCCTGACCACTGATTTGAATATTGTAGGTGCCCGCATTGTTTACAGCGTTCCATTGTAGGACTTTGTTGTCGGACACGCTCAGATTGGTTGGCTTGGTCAATTGGTTTTCAGCGGTGCCTTCATCTCTTTTTTCGTAGGTGATTTCTTTGGAGAACAAAGAGTCCTTGATGGAACCGCCATTACCCTTGGAAGCCACTGCAAACCGATATGTGCCCTCACCCAAATTGAGTTTTTTCAAATCATAAGAGGTATCGGTAGCCCCTTGGATGGCGTCACTGGGCTTGCCGTCTTTTTGGATTTTGTAGCCAGTGGCGTTTGGGATTTCATCCCACGACAAGGTGTCTCCCGACAAGGAGATATTGGGGACAGCCAAATGGGCACCAGGACCATTACTGCCACCGATGGCTTTGCCCAGAAAAAAGCCGACAAGCAAGCCGACACCCAGCATCACCACGACTACCACACAAAGAATAATCCAAAAGACGGAACTTGTGCCAGACTTTTGAGCGGCACCGCCGTAGCCTTGGGGTTGTGCTCGTCCACCGTACTGAGGTTGGGGAGCATATTGCGATTGCGACTGTCTGCCACCTTGGGGTGGGCGACCGCCATGATTGTATTGATTGTATGCCATAAATCTCCTAGTGTATTTTATTTGTTGCAATATCTTTTTTGTATCTCAAAAAACATACAATATTATTATATACAAAAATAGGCAACTTGTCAACCAAAAAAAGGCAAAATATGGATAATTGTACATAGTTTGTTCATATTTTTGTGGATTGTGTTGCAAAGGGTTGGTTTGTCAAAAAAGATGGGCGCACTTTTTTTGGGGTAGATTTGCAATAAGGTTGACAAATATGCAAAAAAATGTTACACTAATGATAGGATAAGCATATGCACATAGTGACATTGTCAAAGAATGATGTCAAATCAATGTGGCGGGATGATTATGAAAAACATTTGTGGCGTTGTGCTCAAAACAAAAAATGAAAAAACCAACTTTGCGGAACTCAAAATCTTGGGGCGGACTTGTGCCGAGTGGGTTGCGGGTGCGTTGGGTGAGTGTGTCAAGTTTGTGGATTTTGCGGGGGATGAAAGTCTGATACCCAGCGTGGTGAGAGGGAGCGTGCAAGAGAACAAGCCGTACACCGTGGTCTTGTTTGCAGATACGCCCTTGGTCACAAAAAAAACGGTCGCTGATGCGGTC
>WQZE01000131.1 GCA_009780875.1 Bacillota bacterium
ATTTTTATATATAGTATTCATTTCATCTTTGGTTGTAAGCCAAAATACTTGATGTGTTTGCGAATACGCTTTGCTTGGCAGTTTAGCAACACGCATACCTTTGGATTCCAGCATTTTACCTAGTTGGTTTGAGAGTGAAACAATTTTTGCTTGGTATTGTGCACCGATGATTTCTTGCTCTATCAATGTCAATAAAATTGCAGCCACTTTATTGGGTTGCACATTTCTTAGATATTTCGGCACAATTGCCGTTTCCAATTTATTTCTATACTGGTTATTATTCGTGAGAATAAGTCCAGCAGTAGACCCTGCCAAAGTTTTCTGAGTGCCACCAAACAAAATAATATTATCTGTTTGTTCCAATGGATTTGCTAGGACTTTGCCTGCAATCAATCCCAAAGTTTGTGTGCCGTCATATAAGATGGTCGTATGTTTAGGAACCATAATTTTGATTATATCAGGCACTTGCAACAAATCGGATTGACAAAAGATGAGAAAATCATAGTGATTGCTGGATAATTGCTTATTGAGATTAGAATAATCAATTTGATAGTTTTTGAAATCATATGGGATAGCGTCATAGGGGATGTTGAAGCTATCCAGTACTTGTGCGATGGATGTATGCCCACCTTGTGCAGAATCCGTGATGAGTGCTTTGTATGATTTTTTATTAGAGATTAGAGACATTATAACTAGCGTGAAACAATTGATCCCAGAAAGAGGTCTTGCATCGGCATATTGCGAACCAAAGAGACTTTTGCATTGTGCAGCGACCAACTCAAACAATTGACGGATGTATTGTGACCCAATAAAGTCATCTGTATGATTATCTGGCTGAAAATTCATAGCATATTTTCCACCAAAGATAGAAGGCAATGCTTGCTTTACAAAAGCAGACACATAGGTTTCAGCCGCACAAAGTGGGATTTTTGTTTTGTCAAAGTCTAAATAGTCACTATACAATTTTTTAAACTCTTCCAAGGTGTTAATTTCTATGTCGTTCCTTAGTCCCATGTTTGGTACTCCTTTTGTTCTATTTTTGTGTTTTTTTGCGCCAAGAAAAATAAAAATCTCTTTTCAACCCTTCTATTTCTTGCCCAGAAAAATTGACAGACTGTGCCATAGGGGAAGTGATAATCGCTGCAGTAAATATCGTGCATTTGTTATTATTCTTTTCTATAAGACTTTTCAACATCTCCAATGACTCACCAGTTCTTGCTAAATCGTCTATTAAACACACTATCCCACTCATAGATTTCACTATGCTTCGGTCAATTGATATAAGAAATTTTGATGTAGCGGCAGACACGATGTTGGAAGAAAATACAGACAATTTATTTTTTGATTCTATATGTGCAGTGACAATCTTACCATTGGATAGTCCAAAACTTTCTGGATATGTTTTGACTTTATTATGCTTGTAGTAGAGTTGCATCAAGTTGTTAAGATTATTATCAAAAAACACTAATGTAAGAGGAACGCCATTGGGTGATAAGTGGTGCACTATTTCTTGTTTCAACTTATTCATAATGCTTACAATTTTCCGTCTTCGCACCAATTTGGTTTTCAAGAGATTTCTCAACCACCAACAAAAAGCCCATATAGGCGAGAAAAGTCCAACAATTCTAAAAAACCATATCCAAAAATTATCATTGAATAACATCTAAACTTACCTGTTAATATATAGTTATCAATTATAGATTTGTGATATTGAGTGGTGCCCAAAAGTATTTTTTTGCATATCTTGTAGTAACCATAAAAACAAGGGGAGGAGTTTATGCTCATAGTTTTGGATGCCGGGCACGGCGGGTATGATGCGGGGGCGGTCAATGGGAACCGACAAGAAAAAGATGACAATTTGCGGATGACGCTGGCGATTGGTAGGACGCTGCAAAGTTGTGGGGTCAATGTTTTGTACACGAGGGATACCGATGTTTTTATTCCCTTGATGGATAGGTCCCGTATTTCCAACAATGCGGGGGCGGATTATTTTGTGTCCATACATAGAAATTCCAGTACCAGTCCACAAGCCAATGGTTTTGAGGTGCATACCTACACGACGCCCACGGCAGAGAGTATGCGGTTGGCACAAAATATTTTGCAAGCGGCGGTGACTGCGGGGGTGCAAAGCAATCGGGGTATCAAGCAAAGCAATTTGAGTGTGCTCAGAAACACGACGGCACCTGCGGTTTTGGTGGAAGCCAATTTTATCAGCAATGCAATGGACAATCAATTGTTTGACAATTATTTTGAACAGATGGTGCAAAACATTGCGGATGGGATTTTGAAAACTGCGGGCGTTTCTTGTGATGGAACAGGTGGGTTGCCTGGGGGTGGGGGTAACCCTGGCGGTGGCAGTACCAATATTGATACCATACGCAATATTCAAAAAGTGCTCAATCAACGATATGGCACCGGACTCGTGGTGGATGGTATTTGGGGACCCGCATCTAGGAGAGCCTTGATACGGGGATTGCAAACGGAACTCAACCGTTTGGGTGCCAATCTTGTGGTGGACGGTGTTTGGGGACCTAGGACTCGGGCGGCCATTCCGCTCCTCAGGCGTGGCAGTACGGGTAATTTGGTGTACTTGATGCAATGTGCTTTGTATGTCAAAGGATATACCGTGGCTTTGGATGGAATTTTTGGGGCGGACACGGAAAGAGCGGTAAGGCAGTTTCAACAAGACCACCGCTTGGGTGCGGACGGGATTGCAGGACCTGCTACGATGGAAAAACTTTTTACCTAAACCAAGCGGTTCCACGGAATACAGTCGAATGCTAGGTGTCCCAAGAGTCGGCAAAATCAAAAAGGCAAGTGATAGGCTTGTCTTTTTTTTGTGTGCAATGAAAACAATTGCAAAACCGAATGTCGGATAGAGTGTTGTGGGTTTGTTTTTTGTGCAATCGCTTGTGCAATTGTAAAGGAATTTTGAATAAAGAGAGTGAGAATTGTAAACAATTGATTAAAAATGGTAATTTTTGTCAAAAAACTGGGCAAAAATACTTGCTATTTTTGGCAAAATGAGGTATAATAAAGGGGTATCATTGGGTTTTTGCAACAATGAAATGGGCATTTTGCAAAGATATGGGGCATACTATATATAGTATAGAGGACATTTGGTTGTTTGCCTTTCTGGTGTGTACACAAATGGTTGGGTATGGGCGTAAAAACATCAAATGCATATGGCAGTATCTCTATCACAGATGAGGCGATTGCCCAAGTGGCGGGGAGTGCGGCACTTGGTTGCTATGGGATTGTAGACCTTGTGTCCAAGAAGTTTAGTGACTCGCTTGCGGATATGTTCCGTAGGCATCGTTCCTCCAAAGGTGTGCGTGTGACCACCTATGGGGACAGGATATATATTGAACTCTTTGTGTTTGTCAAATATGGGGTATCCATTGAGGCGGTCGCACAATCTCTCAAAAATACGGTCAAATATAGTGTACAAAACTTTACCAATATGGTGGTGGACACCATCAATGTCAATGTAATCGGCGTAAAAATTTGAAACAATTATTAAAGAAAAAATCCAACCCATATGAGGATAAGTATTGATTATGGAAAAAATAAAAAGCAAATCTATCAATGGTGCTGTTTTCCGCAAGATGCTTTTGAGCGGTGCAAAACTATTGGATATCAACAAAGAACATGTGGACGCACTCAATGTGTTTCCGGTGCCTGATGGAGATACGGGTACCAATATGTCTTTGACAATGATGTCGCTTGCAAGAGAGGTCACCAATTGTTCTTCCAACAACTTTGATGAACTGTGTGCGGCAATGTCCAAAGGGGCACTCAAAGGGGCAAGGGGCAACAGCGGTGTTATATTGAGTCAAATCATCAAGGGGATTGCGGATACGCTCGTGGGCGTGCAATCAGTGACTCCCAAATTGTTTGCCAAAGCCTTGGAAAAAGGAACAGAGGTAGCCTACAAAGCGGTGACCAAACCGCAAGAGGGCACCATTTTGACCGTTGTGCGTGGGATGAGCGAGGCGGCCAAAGTGTTTGTCAAAAAAAGCGTTGGGCTAGAAGAGTTTTTTGAGTTTGTCTTGCAAGAGGGCGAGAAGGTGCTCAAAACGACGCCAGA
>WQZE01000132.1 GCA_009780875.1 Bacillota bacterium
CCTAGCACGCTTGCAAAATGACCCAAAAAGCTTGCAACACTACGGTGAAATCAGGACACAATTGCTCCAACAACTCGGTATATCCAACCATCAAATTGCACCCACTCCCCATTGCTTGCTTTGCGGAGATACCGGATATGAAAAGGGCGTACTTTGCAAGTGTGTAAAAAATCATTTTATAGAGACCAAAAAACAAGGACTGGGGAAATTTACTTTTGGCAATCTCTATGACATTGACTTGTCATTTTATGATGACCCTACAACGGCTAGCAAAAATATCAACACACTCAAACTCTTTTGTGAAAAATTCCCCAATGTGCAAAGAAACACCTTGGTTTTGTATGGAGACACTGGGAGCGGAAAAACATTTTTGGCAGGTTGTGTTGCCAATGCGTTGCTTGCCAAGGGAGTCTCCTTGCTTATGTGTTCTAGTTATGAATTTTTTGCAGATATGCAAAAATATCACACAACTTTTGACGCCACCAAACAAAGTCTTTTTGCGCACTATTTGGACACCGATGTGCTGATTGTGGATGATTTGGGTGCAGAAATTATGCTCAAAAATATCACCATTGAATATCTTTACCTTTTGCTTTCAGAACGACAACGCAACAATAAGACAACCCTATTTACAACCAATCTTTCTGACAACGCCACCAGTTTTGAGGACGCATTCGCCAATAGGTCGCTTACTAGATATGGCGAACGCATTGCAAGTCGCCTGAGCGACAAAAACCAATCCCTGGTGATGTGCATCAAAAACAGTGACAAACGCAGGAGCACCGTGCCTACAAAATCACCCGCCACAAAAAAATAATTCAAAATGTGGTCATAATTATTGACATATACAAAATAATTTGTTATAATACCATAGTTGTGCAAAAAGTGCATTTCATATCTGGGTATGGCGCAGTTTGGTAGCGCGCGTGTCTGGGGGGCACGAGGTCGCAAGTTCAAGTCTTGTTACCCAGACCAATTTCTTTCTCCCTGTATTTTGCAATCATCCCCTAAGTACAAAAAATGTCTTGGCACCACAGTGCAAAAGACATTTACATATACATAATTTATAGATTCACAAAGAATGGTGCGTATTCAAGACTTGAAAAGTTCAATCGTATTATTGCTAAACTTCTCCTCAAAAATATTGCTCAAAAGTTTGGTTTGTTCTTTGGGCAAAATATCTCCTACCAGATTGATTTCTAGGGGTGCTATGTCTATCAAATGGAGCAGCAGTTCGTCCGGGTCGTCCGAGGATGCAATCAGTGTGTCATCATTGTTAGTGATAGCAAAGGTGGATTGGGCACCTTTTGTTACCACTACTTTTTCAATTTTGGGTTTGATGGTGCTCATCAAAAACCGAATGAGTTCTAGCAAAGTGTCCGTATTGGAAAAGAAAAAGGCATTCTCCTTGGCGAGCGTACATATCTCACTCCACCTATCTTGCAACTGTTGCAATCTAAAATAAAAATATCCATCATACGAAAAATTTTCACCCACCGTCAAGATTTTTCTCAAAATTTTCTCTTCGCTTTCTCTATCAAAACTTGTCAAAATACCAATCAATATGTCATAATATTCGGTTTTCACTTTGATTGATTTTTTGATATACTCTTTCTTTGTGTTGCCAAGATAACTTTCAATCAAGTATTCAAAAAAAATGCGTTGCAAATCCATTGCAAAATCATCTTTGCACGCAAAGCAAAAAAGCACCCTATTGCAATCTGTGCTTTGTGCAAAAACGGCATCCAATTTTTTTGTATCTGCAATCAATTTATCCATTTTGGTGAGCCAGTGTATTTTTGATTCTGCAATACTCAACGACAACTCGTACATAAGTATAGTGTATGGGTTTTGCACAAAAATAGTACCAATTGTCAAAAAAAATAAAAAAAGCAAAAGAAATTCTTTGTTCTCTTTTGCTTTTGGTGCCATCCAATCTAGTGGCTCATTGTTGGGCTTGACAATCCAAACTACTTCTTTTTGAGTTTTTCTGCCTCTTTTTTTTGTGCGTTGGTAATTCTTTCAAGCGTCTCTTTGGCTCTAATGTTTTTGATGATATTGGTGATAATTGTGTCAAGCTCTTGACCTTTGCGATAGTCCGCTTTGGCAAAGTGTGTCACTCGTTTGTGTAGCAACAATTTGGATACCGTATTGAGCCCATTTTGGTCCGAATACACACCAATAGAATATCCGCCTTGGTTGGTAAGGATTTTCATTGTGGGGATGTCTGTCTCACTGTCCCCGATATAAATAATATTGCCAAAAGGGATTCTCCGCTTGTCCTCTTGCATATAGTCGTGCACAGAGTGCTCATCCCTAATATCCAAGCAGCCTTTGTTGACCCTAAACAAGTATTGTGTTTTGGACGCTGCATTGATGACCTGCTTGGCCCAAATGGGCTTGCCGTAGGTGTCATAATAAAACGAACTTGCATAAATCTGCTCAAAATGCTTGCTGATTTTGCTACCATCAATGATTTCTTTGATACCTGCCGAAATAATATAATGCTCTATATGCACGCCAACTTGCTCACCCACTTTGTTGATGTGCTCAAACCAAGTCTCCACCCCCGCAAAAAGTTCCACTTTGCTACCCAAGGTAGTAAAATCCGCCTCCGAGATTTTGACCCCATTTTTGCTTGCGTGTGCAAGCACGGTATACAAACTTGCCAGCATTTTGTCCATACCATTTTGTGTAGCAAAGGTGTTGGACTCTTTCCAAAAATCGGGGGCTGAAATGTTGAACTGTGGAATAATGGTATATTCTTGCATCTCTCGTGGAGACAAGGTGCGGTCAAAATCATAGCAAATTGCCACAATGGGCAAATCGTCGTCATACATTTTGGCACCTTGTTTGTTACGTTTTATCTCCATACTTTATCACCTATACTTATCTTTTGCAAAAAGCCACAAAATATTGTGTACTACTCGTTTATTCATCATCTTCTTGGTACACAAACTCAATATCCAAAATTTGAACCAAGTCTCCATTCTTGGCACCTTGTCCTTTGAGTGCTGCCATCACACCCGCTTGTTTGAGTTTGGATTGGAAAAAATTGTTGCTATCATAGTCATCCAACACAACATTTCTAGCAAGTTCGTCCACCATACCGCCCATAATCTCAAAACTCGCATCATCATATCGCACAATTTCAAAGCCCAAAGTATCTCTCTGTGGGTAGGCAAAAAGCACGGTGTCATCTTGGGGTATCGGAATGGTTTGCAAGGTCTCAAAAGTCGCCTGCAACAAACCAGGCAAGCCCAAATGTGCAATGGCACTAATCTCAACACAAGCCCCCTTGACAGATTTTTTGAAACCGCTAATTTGCTCTTTGGTCGCAATATCACATTTGTTGAGCACAATAATTTGTTTGAGTTTGGACAATTTTTGTGAATACTTTTTGAGTTCAGCATTGATTTTTTTGTAGTCAGCAACCGCACTCCGCCCCTCAAACTCGGACACATCCACAATATGCAAAATCAACCGCACCCTTTCAATGTGTCTCAAAAATGCGGTACCCAATCCTTGCCCATCGGCAGCGCCCTCAATCAATCCGGGTATATCTGCCACAACAAATGCATTGTCGTGGTACTTGGCAACGCCCAACGAAGGCGTCAGTGTCGTAAAATGATAGTTGGCAATCTTTGGCTTTGCCTTGGAAATCACGCTAATCAGTGTAGATTTGCCCACATTGGGAAAGCCCACCAGTCCGACATCGGCAATCAATTTGAGTTCCAAAACCACGCACCGCTCCACACACCGTTGCCCTTGTTGACTAAACGAAGGTGCACGCCTGCGACTTGTCTTGAATCTGGCATTGCCTTTGCCGCCACTGCCCCCCTCCAACACAACTACGCTTGCATTGGGGTCTGTCATATCCGCCAAAATTCCGCCGGTTTCAAAGTCCTTGATGAGCGTACCTGCGGGAACTTTGAGAATCAAATCTTTGCCATTTTTGCCCGTACAAAATCTGCTTGCCCCACGGTCACCCGCATCCGCCTTGTAGTGCCCTTGATAATTATAATCCACAAGTGAGGACAAATCCTTGTCTACTGCAAAGATGACATTGCCGCCTTTGC
>WQZE01000133.1 GCA_009780875.1 Bacillota bacterium
ATGGAGCATTTGTGTCAGCAAATTGTATCCAAGGCACAAGAAAAAAGACACCCTGGCAGATAGGTGTCTCATTGGTGCCCGGGGCCGGACTCGAACCGGCACGGAGTTGCCTCCTCGGGATTTTAAGTCCCGTGCGTCTACCATTCCGTCACTCGGGCGTCTTTGTACAAAGTCCTTGTCTTTGGGTACATATGACTTTTTGAAACAACTGACTTTTTGTAACAACGCAACCACCAACCAATGTTGGCGGTTGCGTTGTGTTGATTGGAGGCACCACCCGGATTTGAACCGGGGAGTAAAGGCTTTGCAGGCCTCTGCCTTACCACTTGGCTATGGTGCCACAAAACTTTTGTGTTTTGAAAATATGTTTTTCGTAGCGTTGCTACGGCACTGATATATAATATGCCCATATGTGAACATTGGACACATAGGGCAAAAATACTTGCGACAAAGGAGAAGCCGCAATATTAGCCACCATAGGAGGAAAGTGGCAAGCAATCTAGGTGGTGGAAGTTGAGGGGCTCGAACCCCCGACCCTCTGCTTGTAAGGCAGACGCTCTCCCAACTGAGCTAAACTTCCAAAAATTTGCAATCAAAAGATTATGCAATTTGAATGCTTATATATTGTAACATATTTCAAAAAAAAATGCAACTAAATTTTGCACATTTTTTTATATTTTTTTGTTAATTTAGTTTGTCAAAATTGTTAAAATATGTTATAATGTATGTAAACAATATGCAAACTAATTGTAAACATAATATTTGTAGCAAAGAAGAACAAACAATTTCTTTGACAAATAGGTGCGTACTTGTTTGCAAAAGATGTACAGTGGGGAGTATAGAATGTCAGTAAATGAAACCACAAAAGTATTGGTGGTAGATGATGATGAGAGTCTGTGTCAATTGTTTCCTTTATATTTCAAAAAAGAGGGGTTTGACACAACCATTGTGAGCAACGGCAAATTGGCATTGCAAGCATTGGAGCAACAAAATTTTGATATTATTTTGCTAGACTCTATGATGCCTGAGATGGATGGACCTGAGACGCTTGCCAATATTAGGCGGAGTGGGAAGACGGTGCCTGTCATTATGGTTACGGCTCGCAATGATGTCGTGGACCGTATTGGTGGCTTGGAGTTGGGGGCGGATGACTATGTCACCAAACCTTTTGAAATGCAGGAACTCATCAGCCGTATGAGAGCGATTTTGCGTCGTGCCAATGCGGCTCCCGCACAAGGGGGCAAACCCGAAGTGGTCAATCCAGATATCACGATTGGCAACTTGTTTGTGTCTATCAACAACTATATTGTCAAGGTGTGTGGCAAATCCATTGATATGGCTCCCAAAGAGTTGGAACTATTGTACTATTTTGCTTCCAACAAAAACCATGTCTTTACACGCAAGCAGTTGATTGAGAACTTGTGGAAAGAGTCTTATGATGGAGATACTCGTACGGTGGATGTGCATATCAAACGCATTCGGTCCAAATTGGGTGCCAATGCAAATGTGCGAATTGGCACCGTTTGGAGAAAAGGGTACAAACTAGAAACGGAGTGAGTGTGCATTGGGTTTGTCCCATAAAATTCACGATATTTTACAAAAGTTATGTTGCGATTGTTTGTCAGGTTGATTGTTGGCTTTTTTGTTTTTGCGGGCACCGTGGTGATGCCTATGTATTTTTTGTTGCCCGGAATCAAAGAAGCATACCAACAACTTTTGGCGGTCAGTTTGTTTTGTATTTGGGCGGGTTTCTTGTTTGTCTTGCTTGATTATATTGTGGTGTATTGCTTTGAAAAGCCGCTCAAACAAATCAATTTTGAACTCAAAGGTATTGTTAGTGGCAATAGCAAAAATCGCATAGAGTACAATCACTACAACAGACCCATCCAAGAACTTGTCAACAATATCAATAGTCTAGCCATTGAATTTGAAAATCTTGAAGAAATGCGTCGCTCTTTTATTGCGAGTGCATCGCACGAACTCCGTTCACCGCTTGCCAGCATACAAGGCTTTTTGCAGGCTTTGCTGGACGGTGTCATTGAAGAAGAAAAAGAAAAACAACGATTTTTGAAACTTGTCTATGATGAGAGCAAGCGGTTGACCACGCTTATCAACGGAATGCTTGACTTGTCTAGGATGGAGGCGGGCAGATATCCACTCTACAAGACAAAGTTTGATATCAATTCGCTTGTGCGTGATATTGTGCTCAAAATGCAGCCAATGTTTCTCAAAAGTGATATCACAATCTCTATGGAGTTTGCCAAGGAGTCTGTCAAGGTTTTTGCAGACAGCGGAAAAATTGAACAAGTCATCAGCAATCTTTTGGACAATGCCATCAAGTACTCGCCAGCGTTTTCCAAAATTGTGGTCAGCACCTATTTGCAAGGCAAGAGATTGTATGTGGTGGTCAAAGACCAGGGGTATGGAATTGGCAAAAAAGAGCAAATGTTGATTTGGGACAAGTTTTATAGAGTGGACAAAGCAAGAACGCCTTCCAAGTCAAACGGTACAGGGCTTGGCTTGTCTATTGTCAAAAAAATAATGGATGACCATAGAGAGGTGGTTTGGGTAGAATCCGAAAAAGGAAAGGGTGCCAAGTTCTTTTTCACGCTACCAATTTTTGATGCTCAAAAGCATAGCGTATTTGGGGATACCGCCAAGAATGTTATGGGAGCGCCTCAACAACCGCAATATACCCAAACAACAACAAGGCGTCGTATTGTGCACGACCACCAAGCACAAAATACTAGATGGGGAATGTAGTCAAGTGCAATACTTTGTAGAGCAATCCATCAGCAATTCATCCTTGGAGACGGATTTTGCCAAAGTGCAAAAGTTGTTGCTTGCAAAAAAAATTTGCAAAACAGTGCTTGTATTTTGCATTGTGGGGTTTTCGGTGCTTTTGTATCTAGACCCAGCCCTTGCCATTTTTGCGGCACTTTTGGGTGCGGTGGTGTGGATTCCTACCTGTACTTGTTTTGTATTTTTGTCTCGTGCTGCCCATAGGTTGACCGTTTGTTATGATTATTTTATTCGGGCTGAGGAGTTTTTGATTGTCAAAGTATTGAAACGCAGAAAAGTCATTTTGCAAGTGCCTCTCAAAAAAATAGTGTGTATAGGGATGGTTGGAGATACGGGGTATCACAATCAAAAACCGCACAGCAAATGTCTTGTGGCTTACTGTGAGCAAAGCAAGGACAAACAAACGCAAGCATCCAATCTTGCCTATGTTGTGGTGGATGATGAAGGTCAAAAAAAACTGTTGCTTTGGCAACCAAACCAAGAAATATTGATGACCATCAAGCGTAGTTTGCCTCATTTGTGTGCTACCAAATAAAAGGAAGATAGTTTGCAAGAGTTTTCCCAAATACCCATATATCTTGACAATGCCGCCACTATGAAACCAAGTGGGGCGGTTTTGGGTAGTCTCGTAGAGGATGCGGCAGATTGTTTTTGCAATCCAATGGCGGCTTATCCCACTGCGTCTAGGGTGAGAGGACGGATGGACTTGGTCAAACAGGCGTTGGCACAAGCGTGGGGGGTGGACAAGTCAACCTTATGTTTTTTGTCTGGTGCCACGGAGGCCAACAATTGGGTTTTGACCAAAGGGCACAAACAAAAAAATGCGTGCATTGTTTGCTCTATGAGTGAGCACCCATCGGTCTACAATGTGGTTGCCCATTTGCAAGCCACGGGGAGTCGTGTGCAATATGTGACACTTGACAACAAGGGACGAGTGGATTTGGATTCTTTGGAGCACATTTTGTCAACCACACAAGTGTCTTTGGTGTCCGTTATGCACCTTTGTGGTCAAACGGGTGCCATCAATGATATTGCCCGCATTGTAGGATTGGTCAAAGCAAGCAATCCATCTACGCTTGTTCACAGTGATGGGGTGCAGGCTTTTGGGAAGTTTGATTGCAATTTGCTTGCCTTGGGCGTTGATTTTTATACGGTGTCTATGCACAAAGTGGGCGGGCTCAAAGGAGTGGGCGTGTTGTATTGCAAGCAAGGATTACATCTTGCTCCCTTGCTTTTTGGAGGTTCTGGCGACTTAGGAGGCAG